>JAHYIW010000025.1 GCA_019429445.1 Desulfuromonadaceae bacterium | reverse complement strand
GGCTGGAGCAGGTCCCAAGGGTTTGGCTGTTCGCCAATTAAAGTGGTACGCGAGCTGGGTTTAAAACGTCGTGAGACAGTTTGGTCCCTATCTGCCGTGGGCGTAGGAGATTTGAGAGGATCTGTCCCTAGTACGAGAGGACCGGGATGGACGAACCACTGGTGTTCCTGTTGTCGCGCCAGCGGCAATGGCAGGGTAGCTACGTTCGGACAGGATAACCGCTGAAAGCATCTAAGCGGGAAGCCCCCCTCAAGACAAGATCTCCCTGGGCGCAAGCCCCTGAAGGTCCGTTGGAGACTACAACGTTGATAGGCCGGATGTGTACGCACAGCAATGTGTTCAGCTTACCGGTACTAATTGACCGTGAGGCTTGACCATAAAAAGTTTTTTTGTGAGGAAGGGGCGAGGTTCGCCTCGCCCCGCCCTCCGTTAAGTTTATTCGCATCAACCGCAGAACAACATCGTATCGGTAATAGTCTTAGGCAATTGAGAACCAGTTATAAGGTTTTCGGTGGCTATAGCGTAGGGGTCACACCTGTTCCCATCTCGAACACAGAAGTTAAGCCCTACCGCGCCAATGATACTGCATGGGAGACTGTGTGGGAAAGTAGGTCGCCGCCGAAATTATTCAGAAAGCCCCCCAACTCACTCCGAGTCGGGGGGCTCTTCTTTTTTTACTCCAGCCACAACGACAGCGCAGCGCAGCGCAGCGCGCTACTTCTTCAGTTCAATCCCATAAGTCTTGATCTTGCGGTGCAGGTTGGAACGTTCCAGACCAATTTGTTCTGCTGTTCGTGAGATGTTCCAGTCATTTTCCTCCAGTTTTTTCATCAGGTAAGCTTTTTCAAAGTAATCCTTTGCGTCTTTAAATGTCAGTTCAGGAATCAACGCCACCGCCGCATTTGGCAGCTCGTTTGTCGAATGTCCTATGCCAAGAGGGCTTGGCAGGTGCTGCGGCATAATTTCATCACCGGGGGTCATGATGACCAGTCGTTCGATCATGTTTTTTAATTCACGCACATTCCCTGGCCAATTGTAAACAGTCAAGGCGTTGATGACTTCAGGGTGCAGCGTCTTGATCCGTCGACTTTCCTTGCTGCAAAAATATTCGATAAAATGTTTTGCGAGAGCGGGGATGTCGTCCTTGCGTTTGCGCAGCGGGGGGACCGTCACCGGAACAACGTTGAGGCGATAATAAAGATCCTCGCGAAACGATCCACTATTGATTGCCTCGACCAGATCTTTGTTGGTCGCAGCGATCACGCGAACATCAACTTCTATCGTCCGGGTTCCGCCGACACGTTCGAATTTTCTTTCCTGTAAAATACGTAATACCTTGGCCTGGGTTTTCAGGCTCATGTCGGCGATTTCATCGAGGAACAACGTCCCCTCGTGCGCGAGATCGAACTTTCCTTTGCGCATGGCAGTCGCTCCGGTGAACGCCCCTTTCTCATGACCGAAAAGTTCAGATTCAATGAGTTCTTCGGGAATCGCTGCGCAATTGACCTCCACAAAAGGTTTTTGAGCACGGCTTGATTGGGCGTGTATCGATCGTGCGACCAGTTCCTTGCCAGTGCCGTTCTCCCCGGTAATCAAGACCCAGCCTGAAGACGGAGCGAGAAGTGCAAGTTGTTCTTTGAGTTGAATGATCGATTTACTCGAACCAATCATCTCGTTTTCACGGGCGATTTTTTCTTTTAAATTGCGATTTTCTGAAACCAGTTTGCCTATTTGTAATGCGTTGTTGATGCTGAGCAACACTTTTTCCAGTGACAGGGGCTTTTCAATAAAGTCATAGGCGCCATATTTTGTTGCCTTGACGGCGGTTTCGATCGTGCCGTGCCCACTCATCATAATTACCATCTGCTCCGGTCGATCTTCCTTGATCTTGCGGAGCGTCTCAACCCCGTCAATGCCTGGCATCCAGATGTCAAGCAGCACAAGATCAGGGCTCTCTTCCTTGACTCGTTCCAGGCCTTCCTCGCCATTTTGAGCAACGCTGGTTCGAAACCCCTCATCGTTCAATATACCGATAAGACTCTCGCGGATCGTTTCTTCATCGTCGATAATCAGGATGGTGCGCATGAATCTTTCCTTGCCGCTTATGCGGGGGTGTGACTGCCAAAAACCGGCAGCTCAACCACAAAGAGTGTTCCTTGTGGATAGTTGTCCTTGACTCTGATGTAGCCGTTATGATCAGAAATAATCGTCGAAACGATCGCCAGGCCCAGGCCTGTGCCGGACTTCTTGGTCGTATAGTAAGGCTCAAAAAGTCGTAATTTGTCGTTGGCCGCGATGCCGCAGCCGTTGTCCGCCACGGTGAAAGAAATGATCTTCAGTGAAGGGTCAAAATGAGAGGCCAATTCAATTCGCCCATCTTCACCAGTTGCATCAACCGCATTGTCAAGCAGGTTGATCAGGACGCGTTTGATCTGCTCGCGGTCAAGACGGCACAGCGGAAGACGTTTGTCCGGGGTGAATGTGAAGCTGAGGTCTTTGTGTCCTTCCTGATACAATACGAGTGATTCGGCGATGATTTCATTCAGATCGTTCGGGGTTGGGTTGCTGGCGGGCATACGTGCAAAACTGGAAAATTCATTGACCAGATTTTTCAGCTCTTCGACCTGCTGAACAATCATACGGGTACACTCGTCAAAAACCGTATCATCGGCACTGAAACGCTCCAGGTAACGCCGTCGCAAGCGTTGGGCTGATAGCTGAATCGGGGTCAGGGGGTTTTTGATTTCGTGTGCAATCCGCCGGGCAACCTCACGCCACGCAGCCATTCGTTGCGCCTTGAGCAGCTGGGTCAAATCGTCAAATACAATCACACTGCCGATGACGGCGTTATTTTCGTCGTGGAGAGTGGTCAAACTGACAAAAATGGTGATCGTTGTATTGCCAACCGGAAGGTTGATTTGCCGTTGAAGGGTTTCCCTTCCGGCCCGTTGTAATTCCTGAAGTAATTCTTTCAGCGCATGAAATTGCTCAATCGACAGTGTCGTGCGAAAGTTGTTGCCAAGAACCTGCTCCGATGAAAGTTGTAGCAGTTCTTCGGCCGACTTGTTGATCGTTGTAATGGTGCCCTGATTATCGAGTGAAATGACCCCTGCGGTGACGTTACGCAGCAGGATCTCCATATAGCTCCGGCGCTGGTCCAGCTCCTGATTGGAGATTTTCAGTTCATCATTCGCGGTCTTTATTTCCTGTTGCCCGCGTCGAAGATCGGTCGTCATTTGATTGAAAGCATCGATCAGTGTGCCAATTTCATCATCGCTGCGCACATCGATCGTGACCTCAAGATCTCCGGCGGCAATGCGATTGGTGGCTGCCGCCAGTTCCTGAATCGGAACGGTGATGCCGCGGGCCAGATGAAAGCCGAACCATGTTGCAAGGAAGATAATCACCAATGCTATCAGCAAGAGCACAATGACGTAACCTTGCTGAATTTTATTTTTTAACAGTTTTGTTTCCTTGTACTGATCATATGACTCAGCGATTTCTTTCATCTTGCTGACCAGAGAATAGGGGACATAGTAATTGACGACCACGGCACCGACCACATCATTTGGCTTCCAGTTGGAAAAAACCGGAACAATGCCCCTGATCAGATCGGCTTTACCGATCGGAGTAACGAGTGTAAAGCGCTTTCCCTGCAGTGCTGCACGCAGATTTTCAGAGCCTGGGTCAGTAAACTCAGCCGTGGGGACATCGGGATTGGATGCGCGCGCAAGCTCTTCTAGCGCGGACGAAAAAACCTCAACGACGCCCAGGTTATATTCCTGTTGCTTGCGGTGAATCAAGTCTACCAGTCGGGGCAGGTTGTTTTCATTGAGAAGCTTTTCGTCTTTGATGAAAAGCGCCAACTGCTCAGCGTAGTACAGTGCATTCGTTGCTGAATTTTTATAGTAGGTTTGGGCGACTTCGAGCGATTCCTGCAAAGAGGAATCGATTTGATCGCTAAACCAGTTTTCAATCGTGTTGTTGATGAATCCCGCTGATACAAAAAAGAGCAGCATCGTCGGCACCAGTGACAGGCCAATAAATACCAGCACCAGCTTGGTCCGCAGATGCGAACCTGGCAAGCCCCGGCGACGTTCGAGTAACAGCTTGAAAACATTGCGAAAAACAAGAAAAAGGAAGAGGACGATCAGCAGAATGTTGATGTTGATCAAAACCAGCATCAACACACTGCCGGATTGGGGAATTTTCTCGGTCAGATCAAAAAGACGCGTCTCAAAGCGAGCCAGCAGCCCCACCAGGACGACGACGGAAATGATCACCAGCCATTCGCGGCGCCGCTTACGTAATTCGGAGTGACGACGATTTTCCGTTGGTGCCGGAGACATCATGATCTGGAAACACGTCCTGAGTAAAGGTTGCCAGGGGGAACTGGACTCTGTCGCTTGCGGTTTGATCCAGTTTCAACAAGATATCGCAATCGCTATAAAAAACAAAGCAATATCACGTGGATGTGAATGTTAAAAAAACAGGCGACCATGGTTCTGGCCGCCTGTCAAAAGGTGCTTTGTTGAGCTGTGAATCAAGCTTCGGAAAAAGCAGGTTCCGGGGCGAAGGCAGGCATGCCCCGCATGGCCTGTTCCAGATCAAGATCAGTAAACTCGACTAGTTTCCACGCATCAGGGGTGTTAAGAATTTTTTCCACTAACTGGTGGTTGATGTCATGTCCCCCCTTATACGATTTGACGTGACCCAGAATCGGGTAGCCGACCAGGCTGAAATCGCCGATCGCGTCAAGAATCTTGTGGCGAACAAATTCGTCATGAAAGCGTAGCCCTTCGGGATTCATCACCCGGTCCTGGTCGATAACGACGGCATTGTCAAGTGATCCGCCGAGCGCCAGTCCCTGCGAACGCAAGAACTCAACTTCATGCAAAAAACCGAAGGTTCGGGCAGCCGCAATATTCTTGTTAAATTCATTCGGGGTGACCTTGACCGAACGTTGCTGAAGGCCGATGCAACGATGATCAAAAGCGATATCGAAGCTGACGCGAAAGAAGCGTGACGGAATAATGCTGACCCGTTTCTCACCATCAATCACAAAGAGTGACTTACGTATTGCGAGGAACTTGCGGCTCCGGTTGAGTTTTTTCAGGCCGGTGTCGTTGAGCAGTTTAATAAAAGGGGCTGAGCTTCCATCCAGAATCGGCACCTCAGGCCCGTCAATGTCAATATGAAGATTGTCGATGCCGAGTGCCGCAAGTGCGGCAAGAAGATGCTCGACCGTCGAAACGGACAAACCGCTTTTGCCGATAACGGTAGCCAGGCGCGTATCGACAACGTTGGCTGAAACAGCTTCAATACTTACGCTGCGTTCCCCTTCGCTGCGATGAAAAATGATTCCGGTACCAGCATCAGCCGGGCGCAGGACAAGGTTAATCGTACGTCCCGAGTGCAGGCCGATACCGCTTAACGTTGCCTGTTTGGCGATTGTACACTGAAAAATCATGATAAGGTGTCCCTTTTTGGTCTGTCAAAATGTGTGTTTCGATCAACAAGATGTATCTGTTGATATGTTAATAGCAATTACCTTGCCATCTTTTTTGTATTTTTATGTAGCTGAAATAAAAGAGTTTTTTTGAATGAAAAAAAATGAAATGGAAATGTGTTGCGGAATTGCAGCGGTTGTGTGTGGTGCTGCACGCACATCTGTAGCGTGCTGGTTAACTGTGTGTCGCCGCTGTTTTCACGTTTTGTTGAGCAGTTTACGCAGGGCAGGGAGTTCACGGTGGGCAATGTCGGTTCCCGCTTTGATCGCCTCCGCAGCGCGATGGAATTCCAGCAGCGTCAGGTTGCGAAGTGCGGGGCGTAGCAGCAGGTCAACATGGTTTTTAGACAGGCGCAATGCATTAATCTCATTTTCCATAATGACAATGCTTTGGGCAAAAATACGGAAAATATTTGGTGGTTTGCGTTCATCCTTGCGCGTCGCAGGTTGTTTCCAGATGCGCCGGAAAAGTGTTTCAATTCCATCCGCCGAGAATTGTGCAGGGAGTTTTGGTGAGACGCCCCGCTCATCGTCTTTGGGCAAGGGGAAGATGGCTTCTTGCGGAGAACGCTTGTCGACATCAGGGATGGCACTGACGCCGATGACGATATCCGCTCCCATCGCCCGGACAAGATCGACCGGCAGGGGATTGCACAGCCCGCCGTCAACCAGGAACCGGTTTCCATAGCGCACCGGTGTGAAAATTCCGGGAAAGGCAATGGCTGCCCGCAGGGCTTCCAGCAGGTCGCCCTGTTTGAGAATCACCAATTCTCCAGACTCGACATCGGTTGCTGTCATCGCGACCGGGATATGGAGTTCGGAAAAATTACGCGCGGGGAGTAACTCGGCAATAAGTTCGGCAACCTGATTGCCGTTGATGAACCCCGACTTTGGCAATACCAGATCAAGTAATCCGGCCAGTTTGCGCCAGTCAATATTGAGCGCGGCTTCTTTTAACTGGGCGGCAGAGACGCCGGAGGCGTAAAGCGCACCGATCACCGCACCGATGGAGGTTCCGGCAATGAAGTCTATCGGAATGCCTTCATCCTCGAAAACTTCGAGCACGCCGATAAAAGACAATCCACGTGCCGCGCCACTGCCGAGAGCGAGGCCTACCTTGAGTTGCGATCCGCTGGTCATGTTCTCATTCCTTTAACGTCAGCCGTGTGGCGCAAGAAGCAGTGAACAGGGAAGTCAGCTGATAATGAGTGTTGCCGATGGTAATGTGAAACGAAAAATATCCGTCCGCAGCCTTGCATCAGTTACGACTGCGCGGGTAGTAGCGGTCTTTTTCCGAATAGATGCAGCCGCAATATTGCTGGCGGTAAAGATTCATCTCTTTGGATGTTTTGATGCCGTCATTCCACCCTTTGCGAAAATCCTGATAAACAAATTTCAGATTAAACTTTCTGGCGAGTGCTTCGCCAATGTCTCGAATCTTGTCATGTTGCTGATAGCGTGAGTAGAGCAGGCTGGTCGAAAAAGCATCGAAGCCCTGTTCCGCCGCCAGCCGCGCAGTGGCCGTCAGGCGGGACTGATAACAATAATCGCAGCGATTATGTGGATCATGCGCGACATTGGCGAGAAATTCTTCCAGCTGATATTCTTCCTGATAAGTGATATTGAGTTTTACCTGCTCGGCGTAGTCCTTCAGTGAGTCAAGGCGACGTTTGAATTCCTGATAGGGGTGGATGTTGTGGTTAAAAAAACAACCGCTTACATCCCCGTTATTTTCACGCAGCACTTTTACCGGATAAATCGCACAATTCGCACAACAGATATGCAGGAGGATTCGCATCAGCAGCCTTTGTCATCAGAGGAAACGCCAAAACGGCATTATATCCGATTTACTCAATCAATGGTATTAATTTTGTCAAGCAGTTTTAAGGGGGGAAGTGGCAATTGTGCCCAGACTTCAGCGACCAGCCGGTTGGCCTGGCGCTGATTGTCAAGATGACGGTGGGCGAGGTCTTGCAATCTGCTTCTCAGCGTCGCCAGGTCGTTGCAGTAGCGGCGCACGATCCGGGCGAGGATCGCGATGTCCTCGGGCAGGGATACTTCTCTTTCCGAAAGGTGTGAGGCCAATTGCAGCGCGACTGCGGTGGAAAGATGATCAACGTCAATCCGTTTGCCATGAGGGTCCTGGAGTTGAATGCAACCGAAAAATTCGCCCTGTTGTTCCAGCGGGCCGGAAAAGGTAAAGCGCTTCAGCGCAGGTTTGTAGTAGTCGTAAAGATAATGGTGCGGAAATCGGGGCAATCCTTCGGCGTGTGCAGCCAGTTGCAGCTCATCCAGAATTTTTGTCCGCGGCAGACGTAACAGGCGGCGTTTGCCGTCACTAACATCCTTGGGTTGACGGAGGGCGTCCCAGTCAAAAGGACGCATGTCGAGCCGTCGGTAGAGCTCACGCTCGGCCTTTTCGACGTCGGTGGCGTTTGTTGCTCCGGTAAAGAGCGCCAGCAGATCAAATGGCGGCAGTGGCATAAGTTCCGCATCATCAAGGAATGGTGCAAGGAATTTACCGCAGGCACTGGAGCGGAAGAGTGTTGTTTCGGCGGCGAGGGTGAGACGCTGGTCCGACTTCTCCAGCGGCGGAGTCAGCTGTCCGGCCGCCAACGCTTCCCAGAGATCGTCCGCTGCGCTGAGGGCCAGACGAAGACGGGATGCGGTGAGTGGTTGTTCCGCGTCGGCAGGCAAGTGTCGCGGACCATGATCTCCGGTGACGACAACGGCGCCTGCAACGGTGGTGCGGCAAAGTTTCAGGCGCTGGCGACGGTGATCGGCCAGACAGAGTTCCGTGAGCTGGTAATGGCGGTTGATCAGTTCGATAAAGTGAGCGTTTGCCGGGGGGATGAGCCACTCCTCCGGGAGTTCCAGAAATAACGCGCCGTCGTTGCACGGGACGGCCAGCAGGGCAAGACCGTGGTAGATCCACGCCGGCGTCTGCCCAGTCAGAGAAAAACGACGACTTGGCCAAGTTTTGCGCAGCACGGCCTGTCCCTCTGTGGTGCGAAAATTAAAGGGGGAGAAAAGCTGACGGGGCAAGGATGCGACGACGGTAGTGAACGATTCCGAGGTCAGTCCTGACCATGCAAGCGACTGCGCGCAGGCTCCATCGTTGCTGTCCAGCAGGCGGCACAAGGTAGTGGCAGCGTGCAACGGTGTCGGGGCGATGGAGATATCGCGCGGCGCAGCAGTCGGCAGATTGACGAAAAGGCGCTTTTCCGACAGTGGTAAAGGTTCGATCCATGCGGAGGTACGATGATTAAGCAGTGGACTGCATCTGTCTATCCACTGCTCAATCGTCGCCACAGCCCGTTGACGATCTGTCCCCCAGCCGAGCTGACGCAGGCGATGCTCAAGCTGACGGATGACGGTATGGACAGCGTCCGGCAACGCAATGCCGGTTGTTAGCGCATCGAGACATGGAGACAGTTGCTCTGCCAGAAGCTCTGCGACGGAAATAGCTCCAGCGCTACGTTGCTCGTCGATCTGGTGGGCCAGCGCATCGAGCAGAATTGCGATACTCCAGGAAAAAGCAGCATGCGCGGGGTGCAGGTTGGGGGGGGAGGTGTTGGCCCCGCGAGCGACGCGCAAGGCTTCACGCAACGGTTGCCGAATCGACAAGAGGGTGTGGTAGCAAAGCGTGGCAAAGTAGTCGGGGGCCAAGTCGGCATCACTGATGGCGCCGGGGATAAGCCGCTGGCGAAACTGGTCAAAGACTTCCGTCAACAGTAACTGGAAATCATTAATCTGCTGTGGCTGGGGCGCGGGGCATTCCCACACCGCGTGGGGCGGGTGTGCTTCATTCGCCTGCTCCCATAAAGTAAGGTTTCGCGGGGTCCAGAAGATAAAGTAATTGATCCCGAGGGCCCGCGCACAACGGGCTGCATCGCGCGGTTCTGAGCCCGTATCGGAAAGGAAGATAACGCCCCCGGCCTGGAGACTTTGACGATTGATCCAGAGCACCAAAGGCGGTGAAACCAGTTTGCTTGCGGTCACCACCGGGGGGAACATTTCGGCGCGGCGAAACGGGTAACGTCCGACATCGATCAGTGCTGCGGACCAATGGTGCAACTGACGGATAAAATGGAGCCTTTCCAGGGGAGTCATCGGTGTAAGAGAGAGCCCTTTACGGTTGATCGTAGTCACTGAAAAGTGGTCCGGATGCGCCCGGTAGCGCGCGATGAAAGTGTTTCAGCGCGCGCTCGGTGACAACGCGACCGCGGGGGGTACGGTTCAAAAATCCCTGTTGAATCAGGAACGGTTCAATCACATCTTCGAGCGTGTCTTTCTCTTCCCCGATTGCTGCGGCCAGCGTGTCGAGCCCGACCGGCCCACCGCTGAATTTATCGATAATTGTGGTCAGCAAGAGCCGATCCATGAAATCAAAACCGCAGTGGTCAACCTCCAGGCGATGGAGGGCATGGTCGGCGGTCTCGACATCGATCACGCCGTGCCCCTGAACCTGGGCAAAATCGCGCACCCGCCGCAGGAGACGGTTGGCAATCCGTGGCGTTCCGCGGCTGCGTCGAGCGATTTCCGCAGCGCCTTTTGCATCGATGGCAATTTTTAAAATAGCGGCGCTGCGGGTGACGATAATCGCCAGTTCGGCGTTGGAATAAAATTCGAGGCGGCTGATGACGCCGAAGCGGTCACGCAGCGGCGAGGAGAGCAATCCGGCGCGGGTGGTCGCCCCGACCAGCGTGAAACGCGGCAAATCGAGTTTGATGGTGCGGGCCGAAGGCCCCTGGCCGATGATGATGTCGAGTTGGTAGTCTTCCATCGCCGGATAGAGAATCTCTTCCACGACCGGTGAAAGGCGATGAATCTCGTCGATAAAAAGGACGTCCCCGGCATCCAGATTGGTCAGAATCGCCGCGAGATCGCCAGGTTTTTCAATCACCGGCCCGGAGGTGCTTTTGATGTTGACGCCCATTTCATTGGCGACAATGTTTGCCAGAGTGGTTTTGCCGAGTCCGGGAGGCCCGTAGAAGAGCACATGGTCGAGGGCTTCATCACGTCCGCGCGCAGCCTCAATGAAGACAATGAGATTTTCTTTTGCTTTGGCCTGCCCGACATATTCGTCGATCAGGCGTGGGCGCAGTGAAGCCTCAAAATGGTCCTCGTTCAGGGAGTCGGGGGTGATCAGGCGTTCTTCCATCAGTTTCACTGCTCACTGTTTAAGTTCACCACGAAGCTCACGGAGAACACGAAGAAAAAGCGTAATACTCTACTTAACCAGAACTTTCAATGCACCTTTAAGAACATCTTCAACGGTTGATTCAGGTGCAATTTCAAGCGCATTCAAGGTTTGCCGGGCCTGCTTTTCCTTGTAGCCGAGATTCATCAGCGCAGAGAGCGCGTCGTCAAGGATATTGCCAGGCGAAGGGTGCGCGACGGTATCACCGCCATTGTCTGCCGCAGTTTTGGCTATTTTGTCGCGCAACTCCAGTGCCAGACGCTCAGCGGTTTTTTTGCCGATACCGGGAATTCCCGACAGCCGGGCGACGTCACTCGTTGCCAGTGCCTGACGCAGATCGGGGGCGCTGAGGTGGGAGAGAATATTGATTGCCACTTTCGGCCCAACCCCTGAAATGGAGAGGAGCAACTTGAACAGCGCCTTGTCTTCCATGGTGAGAAAGCCGAACAGATTGATGGCGTCTTCCCGGACCTGGGTGTGGACATGAAGCCGGACCTCGCCACTTTCGGGGAGAGCATAAAACGTGGTCAGCGGGATGCTCAGCCGATAGCCAACCCCCCCGACATCGACAATGACGTGGTCGAGGGACTTAAACGCGATCTGACCTCTGATAAGTGCAATCATCCGGATATCCTGTCAGCGAACTTTGGTCAGGTCGGCCAGCCGTTGATTCAGTCCGCCGCTGTGGGCGTGACAGATGGCGACAGCAAGGGCGTCAGCGGAATCCTCCTGGGCGATTTCCGGTAAACTGAGTAGTACACGCACCATCTGCTGAACCTGTTGTTTGTCTGCCCGCCCGTAACCGACCACCGCACTTTTGACTTGTAGTGCAGTATATTCAAAAATCGGCAGATTGGCGTTGACTCCGGCCAGCAGTGCTGCTCCGCGGGCATGACCGAGTTTGAGGGCGCTGTTGACGTTGCGCGCAACAAAGATTTGTTCAACGGCGACCACTTCCGGGGCGTATCTACAAATAATTTCGCCCAAGCCGTCATAGATTTGCTTGAGACGATCGGCAAAGGGCGCGGTACTTTTTGTCACCAGCGGGCCGTTGTCGATATGCACCAGGCGATTGCCGGTTTTTTCGATCACACCGTAACCGGTGATCCGGCTGCCGGGATCAATGCCGAGGATGCGCATGAGTCAGTTGCACCCGTTAGCCCATAATCCGCTCCATCTCCGCGTCGGAGATGTCGAAATTGGTATGAACGCTCTGCACATCGTCGTTGTCTTCCAGGACGTCAATCATTTTCATTAATGATTCCGCCTGTTTACCTTCAATTGCTGTCATCGTTTGGGGAATCATGGTGACTTCCGCCGATTGGTATTGCAACCCCCGGTCATCAATCGCGATACGGACCGCCTCCAGCTCTCCTGGCGCGGTAATGACCTCGATGACATCGTCCTCTTCCTTGACATCCTCAGCCCCGGCTTCGAGGGCCGCTTCAAAAATGGTATCGAAATCAGCATCGCCGTCAAAAATGATTTGCCCCTTGCGGTCGAACATAAATGACACCGAACCACTGACACCGAGACTGCCGCCAAACTTGGTGAAGGCATGTCGTACATCAGCCACGGTACGGGTGCGATTGTCGGTCAGAAACTCAACAATCACCGCAATGCCACCCGGCCCGTAGCCTTCAAAGATGCCCTCCTCGTAGACCACGCCATCCAGATCGCCGGTGCCTTTTTTGATCGCCCGATCAATATTGTCTTTCGGCATATTGGCTTGCTTGGCTTTATCAACGGCCAGCCGCAACCGTGCATTTGCTTCGAGATCGTCGCCGCCAATTTTGGCGGCGACGGTAATTTCCTTGATCAGTTTTGTAAAGATCTTTCCGCGTTTAGCGTCCTGTGCGCCTTTGCGGTGTTTGATGTTTGCCCATTTGCTGTGACCAGACATAGTATTCTACCTCGTTTTTTCGCTTCAAAAGCGGAATGATATTTTAGCGTGACACTCTAGCATGAGTGGTGTTTTGCGACAAGGGAGAAGGGGGAAGATGGAAGAAAAATTCAACAAAAAAGCCGACCATGTGGTCGGCTTTTTTGTTGATGAATCAGAGTGTAGTCAATTTTCTTCAGGTTCATTCCGATAACTGATAACCGTAAGCTTATCGGCAATCGCGTCAACCCCGGAAATATTCCTGGCGATCGAGAGGACAGCGTTTCGTTCTTTCTGACTGTGAACGTGCCCCCCCAACGTTAGCACCCCATCGCAACATTCCAGAGAGACATGCTGTCCGTCAAGCTCCTTTGACGAGAGCATCGCAATTGCGGCTTTTTTACGAACAAGCAGGGAAGCGATTCGCTTTTTACTCTGCTGCTTGTTTTCGACCAGATTTTCATCCTTGACTGCGGCGCAAATCAGGGCGACCGCAGTGTCCTCAGAGAGGCGGGAGGTATTGATGACCAAATCATAATTGATTGGGTCTTCCCAGTTACGATCAAAATAATATTTGATGAAACCGTTGCGCTGTTGATCGCTTTTGCGAACCAGGACCCGGGCCAGATCGGGGTCGAGCCACTCGCGTTCGGCCCAGCGCTCGACGCGTTCCTCAAAGGGTGCCGTGATGCGCACCCTCAGGACACTGTCAATATTGTTCAGCAGGTCCTGACCACCGCGGCCATAAATAATGACATTTCCCCGCTGAGCGTATTCCAAGACGATCTGCTCAATCAGGTGCAGATCGACCAGGATCTTTTCGTCATATTTTTCGACAAACGCGGGTGGTTTTTCGTCCGCGTTTTCGACTGCGTCGAGAGTCAACCCATAGTTGGCGGCGACGCTGCGAATTGCTTCACCGTCCACCAGCGTATAGCCGAGCTCTTCAGCGGCGCGGTGAGCAATCGGAATACCTCCACTGCCCATTTCCCGAGAGACCGTAATAATTGCCATGAAATCTATCCTCTGTTGCTGAGCTGCCAAGGGAATCGTCGGAATTCTAACAACAAGACCGGCTAATGACAAGCATTTATTGTGCTTCAGTAGAGTGGCTTGAAATCGAAGTAATGATGGCTTTCGATAAAGCGCACGGTGCGACTTTTGGCCCGCATAACGATGGAATGCGTGATGGCACCGCCCGAGAAATAACGTACCCCGCGTAACAGGTCGCCGCTGGTGACCCCCGACGCGGCGAAAACAACCTCGCCCCTGGCCATTTCGTCAACTCCGTAGACCTTGTCAAAATTGTCGATACCCATCGATTTTGCGCGGTCGCGTTCTTCATTAGTCATGAAAACCAGGCGGCCCTGCATATCGCCCCCCATGCACTTGAGCGCGGCGGCAGCCAGTACGCCTTCCGGCGCCCCGCCAACCCCCATCATCAGGTCGATACCACTCTCTTCGACCGCCGTAGCGATCGCCGGGGAAACATCCCCGTCGCTAATCAGATGGATACGCGCACCGGCCTTGCGGAGTTCACTGACCATCTTGTCGTGACGGGGGCGGTCAAGGACGACCACGGTGAGATCCTCGATGTAGCAGCTTTTTGACTCGGCAATCCGTTTCAGGTTCTCGGTCGGCGAAGCATCAATATCGATCGCGCCCTTGCCAGCCGGGCCGACGACGATTTTTTCCATGTACATGTCGGGCGCGTGTAAAAATCCCCCTTTGGGTGCCAGTGCAATCGTGGCGATCGCACCGCTCATTCCCTTCGCGCAGATGTTGGTTCCTTCGAGGGGATCGACAGCGATATCGACCTCATTTGCAGCGCTGTCGTTGCCGACCTTTTCGCCGATATAGAGCATCGGCGCCTCATCCATTTCCCCCTCACCGATCACCACTGTACCGTTGATATCGATTGAATCGAGAGTACGTCGCATCGCCTCTGTGGCGGCGTCGTCGGCGGCGAGTTTATTTCCTTTGCCGACCCAGCGTCCGCAGGCGAGAGCCGCCGCTTCGGTGACGCGAGCCAGTTCCATTGCAAGATTGCGATCCATGACGAACTCCTTGAAGCGAAGACAGGTATTACGGAGCCTCATGATGGCACGTTTTGTATGGCAACTCAAGCGCGGAAAAAGTTGCATTTTTACTTCGGAATGTCATACAATCAAATATATCAATTATTTAATTATTGGAGCTGTACGATGAAAAAGATTGTGTTGGTAGCGGGCATGATTGTGTTGCTGGCTGTTTCCTTCGGGCAGGCGCAAGATGTTAAAAATATTTCGGCGGCGGACGCGTATCAATTATTGCAGCATGACGCGCGGGTATTTTTACTCGATGTGCGCACTGCGCAGGAATATTTTGATCTGCGGTTGAAAAATGCGCGACTGATTCCGATCGATAAAGTTGTTCAACGTCGCGCCGAGGTGCCGCAAGATCGACCGGTGCTGGTTTATTGCGCGGTCGGTTCACGTAGCGCGCAGGTTGCCAACTATCTGTCCAGGTCGGGGCACAGTGATGTTTTTAACTTGATCGGTGGCATCTATTCCTGGCAACTGCGGGGGTATCCGGTGCTGAAAGGGGCGCCATGACCGCCGTGGTGAGGACATTTTTGCCAATGATCCCGGTAATCTTGCGCGGTCGGGTCAACGTGCGATAACTTTTGACTTCCTTCCCCGGCGTGATATCCTTAGACGGCTGTTGGCGCCATAAGCTTCAAGTCACTCCTTCCGTGGGTTCGATGCTAAAAGATATCCATAAAATTCGCTCGATTGTTTTTGATCTCGATGGAACCCTCTACGTTCATGATGAGCTGGCGGCTGATACCTATGAGTGTGGTGTTTTGCTGGTGGCGCGGGAGCGGGGGATTTCTGTGGGGGAAGCGCGCGAGCTGGTTAAAAACGCTGAGAGGGGATTGATTGAAAACCTTGAAATTACCCCCAGCCTGACCCGGGTCTGCTTCGAACTCGGGATTGAAGCAACAGAATTTCACCGCTATCTCAAAACCCAGATTCGCCCCGAACAGTACCTTGACTACGACCCGGTGCTGGTTGCCCTGCTCGATTCACTGCATGATCAATGTCAGCTTTATCTCTACACCAACAACAACCTGGCAATGACCGGGCAGATTTTGACCCTGCTGGGGGTTGCCGATCTGTTTCAACGACTTTATACGATTGAGTTTACCTGGCGACCCAAACCAGATGAAGAAACTCTCGAATTTGTTATGTGTGATATTGGTGGCCCGCCAGAGAGTTTCCTCTTCGTTGGGGATCGCTACGATATTGACTTACGTCTGCCCGATGTACGGGGTTGCTCAACGCTCCAGATCAGCGAAGTTGCCGATCTGCTCCAGATTCACAAGTTGATGCACATCATTCCCTGAATCTTCCGGAAAAATCTTACTTCTGCTTGCCTTTTAATTTTCACTTGGTTAATATCTGACCCCGGTTGTCCACTTTGCGAGGAGAATTATGGTTGAAAACGGCGGTAATGCCGCGTTGAAAAAGTATATCCACGATCGAATCGAATCGATCGGTGGTCTTGATTTTGCGACCTATATGGAGCTGTGTCTTTATCACCCTGAGCACGGTTATTACATGGCCGCGCGCGACCGGATTGGCAAACAGGGGGATTTTTTTACTTCGTCAAGCGTTCATTCCCTGTTCGGTCGCTTGCTTGCCCGTCAGCTCCAACAGATGTGGGACGTGCTTGGGGGCGGCGCGTTCACGATTGCCGAGCAGGGCGCTGGCGAGGGGCATCTGGCTCTCGATATTCTTACCGCGATCAAGGAAGAATGCCCGCAATTCTACGCCCGACTGACCTATCTGTTGGTCGAGATCAGCCCCGACAACAGGGAACGTCAACAGAAACTCCTTGCCGCGCATGCCGCGCAGGTTTCATGGTGTGCTTTTGATGATGTGGAGGCGTTGGTCGGATGTTACGTGAGCAATGAATTGATCGATGCGTTCCCGGTTCATCTCCTCGAAAAACGTGCGGGAACGTTGCAGGAAGTCTTTGTGGTTGATCGTGATGGTGAGCTTGCGGAAGATTTACGCGAAGTGTCAACCCCTGAAATAGCTGAACATTTTCGTCGCCTCGGAGTTGACCCGGTCGAAGGAAATCGATTCGAAGTCAATCTGGCGGCGCATCACTGGATGACCCAGGTTGCGCGGAAAATTGCACGCGGCTTTGTGCTGACCATCGATTACGGTTATCCGGCGACTGAACTCTATTCCCCTCTGCGCAGGAATGGCACCCTGATGTGCTATCAGCGTCACACCAGTAATGAAGAACCGTTACTGCGCATCGGTGAACAGGATATTACCGCCCATGTCGATTTCACCGCGCTGCAACTTGCCGGTCAAGCCGCGGGACTTGAACCCTTGTGGTTTGGTGAGCAGTATCGTTTTTTGATGAGTCTCGGTTTTGTCGAGGCATTGATTGAGCTCCAGGCAAAAACCGCCGATGAAAAAGAGGCGCGGGCACTGCGACTGACCTTGAAAAACCTGATTATGCCTGACGGCGGGATGGGGGAGACGTTTAAAGTGCTGGTACAGGGGAAAGGGGTCGATAACCCCGCGCTGCTCTGTCAGCGTAAACTGACCGATCTTCCGCTGCCGGCAATGTTATAACGATCAAACTTTTCTTCCCCCCGCTGACACGCTGTGGAACGGGGGGATTCCAACAACCATTCAACGATGGAGATTGATGATGAAAGAACAAGTTCAGGAAGTTTTGAATCTGGTGCGCCCCGCATTGCTGGCCGACGGTGGCGATGTTCAGTTGGTCGATGTCTCGGCGGACGGGGTGGTCAGTGTCAAACTGACCGGTGCCTGTGGTTCCTGCCCGATGTCGACCATGACGCTGAAAATGGGCATTGAAAAGACGTTGAAAGAAAAATTGCCGGAAATCGTGAAAAGCGTCGTGCAGATTTAATCATTTCGTCAGTTTGCCCTGAACGAGGAGCCGCCATGGATTATCAGATGATTCACAGCTGTATTCGGGTCACCGATCTGGCCGCTGCCGAAAAATTTTATACCGAGGCCTTTGGTTTTGTGGTCGCACGCAAGCAGGATTTTCCCGAACATCAGTTTACCCTCAGCTATCTCACCGCCCCCGGCGGTGGCTTTGAGCTGGAGCTGACCTATAATTACGATCACGAGCCATATCAGCTGGGGAACGGTTATTCCCATCTCGCGGTTGGCGTGACTGATCTGGAAGGTTCGCACCGCCGCCATGCAGAACTGGGGATCGACCCCAAACCGTTGCGCGGTCTGCCCGGATCGGCACCGAAATACTACTTCGTCGCTGATCCCGACGGTTATCTGGTTGAAGTGGTGCGGGTCGCCGCGTAGCACGACAGAATCAAAAAAAGTGGCTGGATTCGATCAGGAATCCAGCCACTTTCTGGTTTTTCCGGCGAAGCTGGCAAACTTGACGTTCATGGCCCGGTTTCAGCAATTGATCGACCGGGACAATTGCCTCTATCTTGTCCCGTTGTGCAGCATCAATTAACTTCTCCCCTTTTGCAACCAGCATAATTGATTCCCGCAGGTGGTAAAGAAATGCGTGATTTCTTCCGCCGGGAAGGGATGCAACCCCGCCGGCAACGCCTCTTTTGGAATTTCTGTAACCCCTGCCGCGAGCGGTAAAATAGCGTTGAGACCGGCGAATGCCGGAGGGGGGAGTTGTACGTTGAGCGGCATCTTTTGCAGGTACATGGCAATGCGCAGGGTTGTGGCGTACAAGAGCGTCGCGTCGATCCCCGGCAGGGAGCCAAGGGACTCGGTGACGATTGTGTGAAGCGCCGGGAAGTCCCTACTGGCGGCAATCGCCGCTTCATCCGCCAACAGGTTTCGTTCCGCCTGCTGAATTGATTGCGGCGGTACGACATGCGGGGCACGAGGGTCGTAAGCTTCATTCTCATCATCCAGCGCCTGGGCCGCATCGGTCAATGCACAGGCCAGAGATTCGACATTTTCATAGTAGTTCTTTTCGACATTCAAGGCGTGCTGGCTGTGGATATAACAGTTGAACACCTTATCAACCGAGTCAAGCGCCGGGTTGCCGCCTGGCGGGCAGGGACAGGGGGGGGCATGGCAGTCGCTGCCGCAACCGCTACTGGAACAGTCCATGAAATTTAATCCTCCAGTTGAAGTTATTGTTTGTCGCGAGCACTTTAGCATTTTTGCGGGAAAAGATCAGTAACCTTTGCGCTGTGGATTTGTTCAATTGACAGCCTTTGCCACGATAAGGAATAATAGCCCTCATGCAGCTACTCTATATTGGAATATGCGGTGCTCTGGGGTGCATTTCGCGCTATCTTCTCTCCGGCTGGACCTATGCACTGGTCGGACGCGGGTTCCCCTGCGGAACGCTGGTGGTCAATATGGTCGGTTCGTTTCTGCTTGGCCTGCTGATGGAGCATGGCCTGCGCAGTACCATGTTTTCGCCTGAAGTGCGGATCGGCATCGGGGTCGGATTCCTGGGGGGATTTACCACCTTTTCGACATTTTCATTTGAAACTGTACGGATGCTCGAAGAAGGCAGTTACCTGCACGCCGGTGCCAATGTTCTGTTGAATGTCGTGGTCTGCATCGTTTTTGCCGGCTTCGGCATCATTGCTGCGCGGCACATATGACACAAACTACAGGAGATTTTTATGCCCAAGTTGGAAGGTGAACAGACGTTGATGCGCATATTCACCGGCGAAAGTGATCGCTGGCACGGTCGTTTGGTCTATGAGGCGGTGGTTGAAACGCTGCGTCGCGAAGGTTTTTACGGAGCGACAGTCCTTAAAGGGGCGATGGGGTTCGGAGCGCGCAGCGTGATGCATAGTGAAAAATTTCTGCGCTTGTCAAATGATCTGCCAGTGGTGATCGAGGTGATCGAACACCAGGAGAAGATTGATAAAATCTTGCCTCGTCTTGACGAAATGATCCAGGGCGGGATGGTCACCCTCGAAAAGGTACGGGTCATCCGCTATATCAAAAATGACGTTATGCAAGGGAAGGAATCATGATAAGGCGGATCAAAAACCTCCTGCAATCAGCGCCCGGCACTGAACAACGCAACGCACATGAGCGGGTTCAGGTGGCGACCTGTGTGCTGCTTCTGGAGCTGGCCCACACCGATGGTGATTTCCATGCCATGGAAGAACAACTGGTCAATGATCTGTTGCGCAACCGGTTTCAGCTTGATGATCAGACGCTGGAAGAACTGATCGAGTTTTCACGCCAGCAACGCGAAGGAGCACTCGATCTTTATCAGTTTGCCAGGACAATTAATGAAAATTTCAGCCGCGAAGAAAAATTCGAGGTGATGGTTGAACTCTGGCGGGTGGTTTACTGTGACGGAGTTCTCGACAAGGATGAAGAGTACCTGATGCGCCAACTGGCAAAACTGTTGCGTCAATCACACCGGGAAATGATTGCCGCCAAACTTAAAGTCCTTGATGAAACCCGTCCCTGACCGTGCTGCGTGAAAACTCAACTTACCCACATGGTGTCCTGGGCACACCGACTCCTTGCCGAAGTTCTGCAACCGGGCGATCTGGCGGTTGATCTGACCTCCGGAAACGGACACGACACACTTTTTCTTTGGCGGCAGGTTGGTGTAACGGGGACGGTTTTATCGTTTGATCTTCAGCCCCGGGCGCTGACTGCCAGTGCACAGCGGCTCCGGGCGGAGGGGGCGGTGGTCGCTTGCGGGGAGGGGGGTGATGCAGCCACAGCGGGGGTTCGTTTTATTCTCGCCGACCATGCACAGGTCAATGATTACCTCATTGCGGCGCCGCAAGCGGCCATTGCCAACCTCGGATTTTTACCCGGTGGCGATCAAACGCTGGTGACCCGCCCGCAATCGACGCTGGCGGCACTCCGGGCTTTATGCGCGCGGCTGGTTGGCGGCGGGCGCATTGCCGTTGTGGCGTATATCGGTCATCCGGGCGGACGTGAAGAGGGGGAACTTGTGGAGAGATTCTGCGCCGAACTGCCCCCGGAGCAGTGGCGGACGATCAAACTGACGACCCTGAATCGTCGCGATGCCCCGTGGTTGATGGTGCTTGAAAAGCATTAGCTCAGCTCAATCAATTGCGTTATGTCTTTCCGGTTGAATCGATATGCCTTCCGGCAGTATTCGCAGGTGACTGTTACGCTCCCCCCGTCCTGTGTTAATTCAGTCAGTTCTTCGCTCGACAGCGAGCCGAGCAAGTTCAGGGTGTATCCCCGGCTACAGTTGCAACGCAGGTTGAGAGGGGTTTCACCGTGGAGGGTGTGGGGAAGAAAATTGAACAGCTCACCGAGAATTACATCTGGTGTTTTTCCGCTTCGCAATTGTTCGGTGAAAGGTGGAACCACCGCAAGGCGTTGCTCCAGCTGGACGAGGTGCCCTTCCGGGCAGCCGGGCAGCACCTGAATCAGTAGCCCGCCGGCAGCGACGACCGCGCCATTACCCGCCAGTTGTGCTCCGAGCACGACAGAGGAAGGGGTCTGTTCCGAGGTGGCAAAGTAGTAGGCGAGGTCCTGGGCAATTTCACTGGTCATCAGTTGCACCATCCCCCGATACGGTTCCTTCATGCCGAGATCTTTAATAACATGCAGGAATCCGGCATTTCCGATTGCGCCTGCAACATCAAACCGTTCGTTTTTAGGAGGAAGTCCCGGTGTCGGGTTCTTTACCGTTGCCCGCAGATTTCCAGTGGCGTCAGTTTCGGCGTGAAGCTTTCCGATTGGGCCGTTCGCTTCGATCAACAGACCCAGTCGTTGCCGCCCTTTGAGCAGGCTGCTGCACAGGGCGGCGGCGGTTGCCAGTTGACTGATGGCAACTGTCGCGGTGGGATCGGTGCGGTGTCCGAGGCGCAACTTTTCGCACAGATCGGTGGTTTGTGCTGCGGCGGCACGCAGATAACCATCGTTGGTCAGCAGGCGGAGCAGGTGGTCACTCATCGGATTCTCCCGGTAAATTGAGCGTTGTCACGTTGTAGCGAGACCGACGCTGGCTGTCAAGAACAAAGCAAACCGGTCGTTTACGGGGTGATGTTATTGATTGCGAGGACTTTTATCGTGTTGGTTTCAGCACCCCAAGAAAAAAACTTTGTGCCTTTCGTCGTTAGGTTGAAAATCATGGGTTGAAAAGTCTGCGGTTTTTAAGTGGTGGGCCGCCCCTCTTCACCAAGGCTTCTGCGGACAGGCTTGATAAACCCTGAAAAGGCGGATTTATGGACATCAGCTTGATCTTTGTCATGCTGTGTTGGTTTTGCTTTGCTGCTGACCAGCGCAGATCATTTAAATCAGCGTTCTGCAGCGTTCTGATAATTTTTAACAGGGAGTAACATGCTGAATAGTGATCTGTTTTTTAAAAATTCATTGATTTTGTTGTGTTATGTAGTATTAGATGTTTGTGGATTTTTATTAAAAACGGATTGTTTAATAAAATCGGGGAACATGGGAGGTTAAAAATGGCAACAATATTGGAAATGGCGGCGGAAATCGTCGCAGCACATGCTTCAACTACGCATATGTCCAAGGAAGAGCTTTTGTCCGCGCTGAAAGATGTTCATCAGGCACTTGCGGCCCTTGATAAAGGCGAGGATGTCACAGTTGTTGCGGAAGAGGATGATAAGCCGCTTGTTTCGCGCAAGAAGGCATTCGGTAAAGATGTGATTTACTGCATGATCTGTGGCAAGGGGATGAAGACTCTGGCGCGCCATCTGCGCACTGCACATGGAATGAAAAAGGGGGAATATCGCAAAAAGTTTGATATCCCTCCTGCCCAGTCGCTGGCCGCGAGCAACTATTCGGAAAGCCGTCGGCTGATGGCGATCGATCGTGGTTTGCCCGAAAAACTGGCCGTTGCCCGTGCGGCACGGGGGAAGAAAAAATAACCGAATTCAATTAAGGGTGAAGCTGATGGTCTTCAGCAACTCTCCCTGTGCATCGTGGATCTCCACCTGCCAGTCACCGACCGCCTCCGGGGTAATACTTTTTGAGGACCAGGTACGCCAGTAACTGGAGCGCACGGGGAGTTCACTGCGGCTCACTTCGACACCGTTGTGTTTCCACGTATGTGAGATGAAGGTTTCCTCTTCCGCTCCTTCAATTCTGGTGAAACAGTAGAGCGTGTCGATACTGGTGTTGAATACCTCAATGGCATCAATCGGGGCGCGTTCAGCGATCCCGCTGGTAATGACTCCGGAGGTCACTTGCAGTGTCTGGGCGGCGACCGGCAGCGCGCTGAGCAAAGAGATCAACAACCAGAGGGCTAAGTTTCTTTTCATAATCGACCTTTCCGTGGGGCCGCGGATGCAAGCGTCAGCGCCCAGTCTATCATCCTTGTTACCCCTAAAACTGATTTTCTGTCATGACGGAAATTCGGTTTTTATGTTCTTAATGCCGACAGGAACGAAGACCCCTCCGAATTGCCCGCCGCGAAAAAATCACTGATAGTCGCCGCCACATCGGTGAACGAATGACGAATTCCCAGCTCTATTCCTGTTTTTAAATGCTGTTGCCAAACGAGCAGCGGAACATTTTCACGGGTGTGATCCGTTCCGGAAAACGTCGGGTCGCAGCCGTGATCGGCGGTGATCAGGAGCAGATCCTGCGCGGACATTTGCGCCATCAAGGTGGGCAGTTGTTGATCAAATGCGCACAAAGCCCGGGCAAACCCGGCGCAATCGCGACGGTGACCGTAAAGCATGTCAAAATCAACCAGATTGGTAAAGATCAGCCCCCGGTCCATTTTTTTCAGCGCCGCGATGGTTTGGTCGATCCCCTCCTGATTATCCCTGGTGGTCGTACTCTGGCTGATTCCGCGTCCGGCAAAGATATCACTGACTTTACCGATGCCGTGGACCTGCAGACCGCTCTGTTGCAAGCGGTCGAGAATCGTTTCTTCGGGTGCGGGGAGTGAAAAATCATGACGCCGCGAGGTGCGGCGAAAGTTGCGGGCATTGGTGCCAACAAAGGGGCGGGCAATGACCCGCGGAACCCGATAGGGGCTCAGTATTTCCAGGGTTAATTGACAGATAGCGTACAGTTTTTCAACCGGGATGATCTGCTCATGCGCAGCAATCTGCAAGACTGAGTCAGTGCTGGTATAGATGATCGGGCGACCGCTGTGGAGATGTTCTTCCCCCAGATCTTTCAATATTTCGGTGCCGCTGGCAGCGATGTTGCCCAGCGGATCAAGGCCGGTTGCGTTGCAAAACGCGGTGATAATTTCGTCGGGAAAGCCTGTGGGAAAGGTGGCGAACGGTTCGCGCAGGACGACCCCGGCCATCTCCCAGTGGCCAGCCGTGGTGTCCTTGCCGCACGAAACTTCGATCATGCGGCCAAACGCGCCCGTCGGTTTTGATACTGCGGCAATGCCGGGGAGCGGGAGGATATTGCCGAGTCCCAGCTGTTGCAGGTTCGGCAGGTGCAGTGGCCCGGCCTGCTCGGCGACGTGGAGCAGAGTATTGGCTCCCGCATTCCCAAACGCTTCAGCATCGGGCGCCGAACCGATACCGACACCATCGAGGACAATCAGTATGACCCGCTGTTTCACGTTTGCCGGTCCAGCCATGCGGACATTGCTGGCGCAATGCAGAGCGCTGCGCAGCCGCCGGTGAGGTCGATCACTCCCGAACCCTTGCTGCTCTTGTCAGGTGCGGTAATCGGCATTGATTTTGATGTAATCGAAGGTCAGATCAGAGGTGTAGTAAACCGCTTGGCCGACCCCGAGCGACAGCTCAATATTGACATCGAATTCCGCTGTTTGCAGGACAGCGGTGGCCTCTGCCTCCAGCTCCGCACCGGTTGAAATGCCGTGTCGAACGACCGGGACAGCGTTGAAAAAAATAGTGATCTGATCAGGATCAAGCTGTGCACCAGAATAACCGGCGGCGGCAATGATCCGTCCCCAGTTGGCATCTTGTCCGAAAAATGCGGTCTTGACCAGACTGGATGTTGCGACACTTTTGGCAACCAGCCGTGCGTCTTCTGCCGAGGCCGCGCCGGTGACGTTGATGCGAACCAGCTTGGTCGCCCCCTCGCCATCGCGAACGATCATTTTTGCCAGTTCAAGGAGCAGGTCTTCCAGAAGCTCGCCAAACTGCTGCGCCGCGGGTGTGTCGAGGGCAAAGAGATCGTTGCCGGCCTGACCGTTGGCCAGAGCAATCACCATGTCGTTGGTCGATGTGTCCCCGTCAACGCTGATGCAGTTAAAGGTTCGGTCGACGGCAGCGCGCAGCAAGTGTTGCAGCGTTGTTGCTTCGATGGCGATATCGGTCATGACAAATCCGAGCATCGTCGCCATGTCGGGATGAATCATGCCGGCACCCTTGGCGAGGGCAACCAGCCGGTACGGGTGTGTGCCGATTCGTCCGTGGCGGATGGCGGTTTTGGCAAAGGAGTCTGTGGTCATCATCGCTTCGGCGGTTTGCTGTGCACCATCGGCTGCGAGTATTTCCGGAAGCTGCGCGATTTTCTGCTCAAAGCACTGAATCGGCAACGGGACACCGATCACTCCTGTTGAGGAGACGGCGACCAGCTCTTCATCAATTCCAAGCGCGGCAGCTGTCAAGGCACCACAGCGTCGGGCATCTGTCACCCCCTGCTCACCGGTACAGGCATTGGCGTTGCCGCTATTGATGAGGATGGCCTGACAGCGACCGCCAGCAATGCGCGGACGACTCACCACCAGCGGGGCGGCAACCACCTTGTTGGTGGTAAAAACGCCGGCACAGACGGCCGGGGTCGCGGAATAGATCAGCGCCAGATCGAGTTTCCCCGATTTTCTGATCCCGGCGGCGCAGCTGGCAAAGCTGAATCCGGGTACCTGCAGGACGTTATGGTTCATCATCTGCCTCGTTGATATTCAGATCGACAATCGGGCACATTACTTCGCGCCGCAACACTTTTTATATTTTTTTCCGCTGCCGCACGGACAGGGGTCATTACGGCCAATCTTGTCTTCCTCGCGGGTGGTCGGCTGACGTGGTTTGTCGGCGCCGCCGCTCAGGCGCCCCAACCGAAGTCGTTCCTGCCGTTCTTCCTCTTCCATGCGCCGCAGCTCATCGTCGTGGACCAGCTGGATGCGGAAAATTTTCTGGATGACGTCCTGGCGGATACGTCCCATCATTTCCATGAAATGGTTATACGCTTCGCGTTTGTATTCTTCCTTGGGGTTCTTCTGCGCGTAACTGCGCAGACCGATCCCTTCCTTGAGGTGGTCGATGGCGAGCAAATGCCCCTTCCATTGCGTATCGATCCCCTGTAACAACAGCACGCGCATCAAGTGCTCCATGACGGGGGGGGTAAACTCGGCCTCACGGGCGCGAAGCCGGTCTTCGACAGCTGCGCGCAACGCCTCTTCAAGCTCGTTCTGGGTCAGCTCTGGATGCACTTCAGGGGGGTGTGGATGAAAATAAAACTGATTGAAAAAGTCGTCATGCAACGCCGACCAGTTCCATTCCGCTGCCGGGGTTTTGGGCGGGCAAAAGCTGGCCACCATATCAGCGACCATCTCGTCAAGGATCGTCGCATAGGTCGCGGCAATATTTTCACCGGCCAGAACCTCGCGGCGTTGCTGGTAGATCACTTCGCGCTGGCGGTTCATGACATCGTCGTATTCAATCAGGTGTTTCCGGATATCGAAATTGTGCGCTTCGACTTTCTTTTGCGCATTTTCGATGGCGCGTGAAATGATCCCGTGCTCAATCGGCTCGTCATCAGGCACCTTCAGTTTGTCCATCATGAAGGCCACCCGTTCAGAACCGAAGATCCGCAACAGGTCGTCGTCAAGACTGAGATAGAAACGACTTTCTCCCGGATCGCCCTGACGCCCGGAACGACCGCGCAGCTGATTGTCAATGCGTCGACTTTCATGGCGTTCAGTGCCGAGGATATAGAGTCCTCCTGCGGCCAGAACCTCTTCTTTCTCGGCGGCACAGTCCGGGATAAATTTCTTCAGGGTGGTGGCGTAGGCGGTCTCAAAATCATCGGCGTTAAGAACTTCCTGCTTTGCCAGCATCTCCGGGTTGCCGCCGAGGACGATGTCTGTGCCCCGTCCGGCCATGTTGGTAGCGATGGTTACCGAACCTTTGCGCCCGGCCTGGGCAACGATGAATGCTTCGCGTTCATGTTGCTTGGCGTTGAGGACGTTGTGCGGGACGCCGCGTTTTTTCAGCAATTCCGACAGCCGTTCGGAATTGTCAATTGAAATTGTTCCGACCAGGACCGGTTGCCCGCTGGCATGGCGATTTTTGATGTCCTCGACAACTGCCTTGAATTTTTCTTTTTCGGACTTGAAAATCAGGTCGGGGCGGTCGATCCGCAACATCGGCTTGTTGGTCGGGATGACGACCACCTCAAGCCGATAAATTTCAGCAAATTCAGTTGCTTCAGTGTCAGCGGTACCGGTCATGCCGGAAAGTTTTTCGTACATGCGAAAATAATTCTGAAAGGTGATCGTCGCCAGGGTCTGGTTTTCGTTGGCTATTTTGACCCCTTCTTTTGCTTCGATCGCCTGGTGCAGACCGTCTCCCCAGCGTCTCCCCGGCATCAGTCGCCCGGTAAATTCATCGACAATCATGACTTCGTTGTCCTTGACGACGTAGTCAACATCACGTTTGTAGAGGGCGTGGGCACTCAGCGCCTGATTTGAGTGGTGCAGCAGTTCAATGTTGCGCGGGTCGAAAAGATTTTCGACATTCAGCAAATGTTCGACTTTGGCGATGCCGGCTTCAGTCAGGGTTGCACTGCGGCTTTTTTCATCAACGGTAAAATCGCCGGTATATTCCTTGATCGACTGGCCGATTTTGCCGTCACGATGTTCGATCAGTTCCCCTTTCTTAAGCATCGGGATGATACGATTGACCCGGTTGTAGAGATCGCTCAACATTTCACTGGGACCGGAAATGATCAACGGTGTGCGCGCCTCGTCGATGAGGATCGAGTCAACTTCATCGACAATGGCAAAATGATGTTCACGCTGCACATAATCATCAAGTGAAAATTTCATATTATCGCGCAGGTAGTCAAAGCCGAACTCATTGTTGGTGCCATAGGTAATATCCGCCTGGTAGGCAGCGGCGCGCGTCTGGTCAGAAATTCCGTGAATAATGCAGCCCACGGTGAGGCCGAGAAACTGGTGGACTTTGCCCATCCAGTCCGCATCGCGACTGGCGAGATAATCGTTAACCGTGACGACATGGACACCGCGCCCGGTCAGGGCGTTAAGGTAGCAGGGCAGGGTGGCAACCAGAGTTTTTCCTTCGCCGGTTTTCATCTCGGCGATTTTGCCTTCGTGCAGAACGATGCCCCCAACCAGCTGCATGTCAAAATGACGCAAGCCAAGGACGCGCCTGGCAGCCTCTCGAACAGTAGCGAACGCTTCGGGCAATAGCTGGCCAAGGGTCTCGCCTTGCGCAAAGCGTTCCTTGTACTCCGCCGTCTTTGCCGTCAGCTCCTGATCAGTAAGGGCCATGATTGTCGCTTCGAGTGTGTTGATCTGCTCAATAACACTACTCATGCGCTTTAACTCACGGTCGTTTCTGCTGCCGACGATTTTTTTGATCAGGTTACCAATCATTTTATTGCTCCGGATTTGCGGCGATTTCACGCATTATTTTATGGTGCTTGATGGAGAATATGCGGTTTTGGCACGTTGGTGATGATGCTGGCGGTCCGCCGCAAAAAAAACTGACAATCAGAGTGTGCCTTTTTAGCACAACGCAGGGTTTGTCTCAAGTGTTAAGCGGGGGATGGAAATGAAAAACCCCGGCACTGCCGGGGTTGTGGATCAGGTGAATTTTTTTGGATTGAGCGGCACGCCGTTGAGGCGAACTTCGTAGTGAACGTGTGACCCGGTGGACCGTCCGGTATTGCCGACAGCGGAAATGGTTTCACCGCGTTTGACCCGTTGCCCGACTTTGACAAAGATCTTGGAATTATGTCCGTAATAAGTCCGGTAACCATAGCCATGTTCGATCACGACCAGCTTGCCATAACCCGGATCGGTGACAACCCGGCTGACAATGCCGTCAGCGGTTGCCTGAACCGGGGTTCCGGTCCGTGCGGCAATGTCAAGTCCGTCGTGCATGCTGCGTTTTCCGGTGAAAGGGGAAAGACGCATTCCAAAACTTGATGTTGTCCACCCGAGGGTCGGCAGGCCTGACGGCTTGGCCGCCAGTAACGAACGTTGATCGTTGAGGATACCCTGGACTTCTTCCTGACTCTTGCGGCGCAGGTCGATGGCTTCGCGAATCCGGTCAATCTTCTGCTGGATTTCGGGGTACTCCGCTTCGGAGCCGCTCGCCAGAGGACCACCAACACCGGTGAGCCCGTCGATTTTCGGTTTGGTCAGATTCGCCAGAACACGGACCTTGGCATCATTCTGGGCGAGAACCAGTAACTCTTGCTGAACACTGTCGAGGCTGGCGGACAGATCACGAATCTGATTTTTCTGCGCAAGCGTTTCTGCTTGCAGGCGGTTGAATTCGTGCTGGTCAAAACTGGTCAATGCATAATCGGTCAAAAATCCACACACAACCAGAAAAAGAACCGCACAAAAGGCACCGATACCACGCAATACATTGATCTTGAGTGCAAAGCGTCGAACGCGGTGCGAGCCTTCAGGAATGACAAGAATGGTATATTTTTTTGCTGTCAAAAGTTTCCCCTTGTTAACCAAAAACCGCATTAAAAGATAGGGCGACCAGACCTAAATAGTTGAATTGAAGAGAAATGTCAAGTTTTTTGAAGCAGTTCTTTTTAACCCAGCCCACCATTTGCGGCACGCATAGCACTATAACAAGTCAAGACTCATGGCAATTTCGTCACATTCCGGGAACTTTGGACACTGCATACAATCGCCCCAGATCTTTTGTGGCAGCAGGGATTTCTCAATCTCGCTAAAACCGAGTCTGGTGAAAAAATCGCGCTGGTAGGTTAAAGCGAAAACCCGCACAATTCCGAGTTCCTGTGCTTCCTTGATGCAGGCCTCAACGAGCAAGCGGCCAATGCCGCGACCGCCGTGGGAGGAGGCAACCGCCAGAGAGCGAACCTCGGCCAGATCCGCCCAGCAAATGGCCAGACAGCAGGTAGCGACAACTTCGTCGTCCTCCTCATAAACATAAATATCACGAATCGACTTGTAGATGTCGGGGAGTGAACGTGACAGCATCAGCCCCTCTCGGGCATAGGTCAGCAGGAGCTGGTGGATTTTTTTTGCGTCGGCAATGCGGGCTTTGCGGATCATATCAATCTCCAGGCTCAGCAACGTTGGCGGATGAAAGCCGAATGATCTCCCGGGCATGCTCACGCGTCGTGGCTGAAATCTTGGCTCCGCCGAGCATCCGTGCCATTTCTTCGACGCGGTCATGTTCATCAAGCAGCGACAAGGTCGTGGTGGTGCGACCGTCTTCAACCTGCTTTTCGACGCGGTAATGATGGTCGGCAAATGCGGCGACCTGAGGCAGGTGCGTAATGCAGAGTGCCTGCCCGTGGCGAGCGACAGCGCGCAATTTTTCACCGACCGCCGTTGCTGCCTGGCCACCGATACCGGCGTCAACTTCATCGAAGATCAACGTGGCGCCCCGGTCACTGTCGGGCGCGACCCGGTTGAGCGCGAGCATGATTCGTGAAAGTTCGCCGCCCGAGGCAATTTTTATCAGTGGTTTGGGGTCTTCCCCCGGATTCGGTGCGAGCAGGAATTCGCCGCGTTCAGCGCCTGTCGCCCCCGGCTCAGCGAGCGCATGCAACTGGATGGAGAAGAGCGCTTTTGGCATGGCCAGCTCATGCAGCTCTGTTTCAACGGCCTGGCGTAATTGCTGCGCCGCAGCACGGCGCGCGGCGCTCAAAGTGGCGGCAGTTTTATCCAAGGCAATAGCCATCTCGTCTCGCTGGTGCAGTAATCTGTCGCGGCTGGCGTCGAGGTCGGAGAGCTCTTCAATTTCCGTTTCGATGTTTTTGCGATAGCTGAGAATCTCTTCCAGGGTTCCGGCATATTTGCGTTTCAGTGTTGTTAGCAACGTCAGACGTTCATCGACTTCACTTTGACGTTGCGGGTCAAAGGAGGCTTTTTCACTGTAGCGACGCAGTTCGAGAGACACATCCTCCAGGGTATAGAGAGCCGAACCGAGATTTTCGGCGATCGTGGTCAAGGCCGGATCGATGGTGCCAAGTTCACTGATTGATGTCGCAACCCGACCGAGCTCCTCACACAAGGCACCATTGCCGCCGTAGAGTTTTTCATAGCTGTCGTGCGTCGTCGCAGAAAGCTTTTCCGCATTGTGCAGCAACCGTCGTTCAGCACTCAGTTCGTTGTCTTCCCCCAGGTGCAGCGCGGCATCATCAATTTCCTGGCGCTGGAAGGAGAGCAGATCAAGTCGTTGACGTTGTTCGCGTTCCGCTGTGTTGAGCCGCTCAAGGTGGCTGCGGATCTCTTTGAGTTGCCGGAATTGCGCAGCGCATTCCGCGACCAGCGGGGCGGTCCCGGCGAAACTGTCGAGCAGTGCCAGATGCCGGTCGCTGCGCAATAGATTCTGGTGTTCATTCTGGCCATAGATAGTCAGCAGATCGACGGTAAACTCGCTCAATTGTGTCAATGTTGCCATTGAACCGTTGACGAAAACCCGATTTTTGCCGCTGCGGGAAATAACCCGTTTAATCAGCAGCTCTTCGCCGTCTTCGTATCCTGCCGCGCCCAGCAGCGAGCGGAGTTTGGTCTGCTCGGCGATCGTGAAGACCGCTTCAACGGTGGCTTCCTCTTCACCGTGACGGATAAAGTCGGGGCGCGCCCGGCCGCCGAAGAGCAAGCTGACCGCATCGATAATAATCGATTTGCCCGCACCGGTTTCTCCGGTCAGGACATTGAACCCCGATCCAAAGGTCACGTGCAGACGATCGATAATCGCAAAGTTTTTAATGATGAGGTCTAGTAACATCGCAGCAAAAAAATCAGTGTCCCTACCCGCTGGTCGGAACTACCGCTCCCCCCAACGCAGTTTGGTGCGTAAAATCTGAAAATAATCGCGGCTGGGACTTTTGATCAACACCGTTCGGCTCAGTGATTTACGGATTTCGACAACATCTCCGGCCAACAGGGGCATGCCGACTTGCCCGTCGGCGGTTAAGACGACATCCTCATCCTGAAACTTGAGCATGATGCGCACCACAGCATCGGCAGAAATGATGATCGGCCGGTTGGAGAGCATATGTGGGCAGATCGGGGTGATGATCAGATTGTGTGAACCGGGGTAGACAATTGGTCCGCCCGCCGCGAGATTGTAGGCGGTTGAACCGGTGGGGGTGGAGATGATCAACCCGTCGGCCTTGAACGTGGTCAGGTAGTCGTCATTGACCATTGCTTCCATATCGATGATCCGTGCCAGTGCACCTTTATTGATCACAATATCGTTCAGAACGTGAAAACGGCCAACGGTGCTGTCACCACGCGTGACGTAAACATCGAGCATCATCCGCGAGGAGGTTGTGAAGTTGCCACGCAGAACATCTTCCAGTACCGGGAAAAATTCCTTGCGGGTGATTTCAGTGAGGAATCCGAGATTACCGAGATTGACCCCGAGAATGGGTGTGCCGTGGTCGCGAACCTTACGTGACACCGAGATCAGGGTGCCGTCGCCGCCGAGGACGATGATCATATCGACCAGTGCTGGAATTTTTTTGGCATGGTACCCAGGGCAGATTCCGGTGGCCGCCGCCAGACTCTCCTCAACAAAAACCTCAACCTGGCGTTCCTGTAACCAGATGCTGGTCTCCTGAGCCAGTTTTGCAGCGTCAGGATGGTTTTTTTTGGCGTAGATGCCGATACGTTTCATGCTTTCTCCGTTTGTCTGCCAGTGTGGACAAATTATCACGCCGGTTTACGGAAGTGCAACCATATTAGGTCGATTGTTCGCATCATTGTTGTGTGCTAGAGTGCTCGGAATGCGGAGACAATTAATTATGGACCTGTTTGCAAACGCCATTGATCGCCGTGACGCCCCCCTGGCGGAACGGATGAGACCGACGACCCTTGACGAGGTGGTGGGGCAGCAACAGCTGCTCGGCGAAGGGAAATTGTTGCGCCGTCTGATCGAACTTGACAGCTTGAGTTCGGTCCTTTTTTGGGGGCCTCCCGGTACCGGCAAGACCACCTTGGCGCGGGTAATCGCGGCCTCGACAAAAAGTAATTTTGAGGCATTTTCAGCCGTCCTGCAAGGGGTCAAGGAGGTGCGCGAGATCGTCGCCAGGGCCAAAAAAGAACGCGCTTACCACGGTCGCAAGACGCTCTTTTTTGTGGATGAGATTCACCGCTTTAATAAATCCCAGCAGGATGCTTTTTTGCCCCATGTTGAAAGTGGCGATATCACCCTGATCGGTGCGACGACAGAGAACCCTTCGTTCGAAGTCAATTCAGCGCTCCTGTCGCGGTCGCGTGTCTTTGTGCTGGAACCGTTGACTGCCGAAGATATCAAGACCTTGTTGCAACGAGCGTTGATCGATCCGCGCGGCCTGGCGGAGCAGGGGGTAACGGTTGACGATAATGCGCTTGATTTTATCGCAACGCAGGCTGACGGTGATGCGCGGATCGCCCTGAACACCCTTGAAGTTGCCGCTGCATCGGCAAGCGGAAGTGTTATCGACCTGGCGCTGGCTCAGGAGGCATTACAGAAGAAGGCGTTGCTCTACGATAAAGGCGCCGACGAACACTATAATGTCATTTCGGCTTTTATCAAAAGTCTGCGCGGCTCTGATCCTGATGCGGCGCTCTACTGGCTGGCGCGGATGCTCGAAGCCGGAGAAGATCCCCTCTTTATCGTGCGGCGACTGGTGATCTTCGCCTCTGAGGATATTGGCAACGCGGATCCCCGTGCGTTGCAGCTGAGCGTGGCAACGCAACAGGCGGTTCACTTTGTCGGCCTGCCCGAGGCGCGGATTAATCTGGCGCAGGCGGTGACTTATCTGGCCAGCGCGCCGAAAAGTAACGCGGCCTATGTCGGTATCAGCGAAGCCCAGGCCGAGGTGCGGCGCAGCGGCGCACTGCCGGTACCGTTACATATTCGCAATGCTCCGACCACGCTGATGAAATCCCTCGATTACGGCAAAAATTATCAGTATGCGCACAATTATACCGACGGGGTTGCCCCGCAGGAACATCTGCCGGAGCAGCTGGTCGGCACGAAGTTTTATCGGCCGACCGAGCGCGGATACGAGAAGACGATTGCCGAGCGGTTGGCATGGATGGAAAGTCTGCGACGGTCGAGGGGCGCGAAGGAGGAAAAGAAATAACGGTTTTTTGTGTGGTGACATCGTCGCACCGTCCAGTGGCAGCAATTTCCTGGCTGGGTGCCGTCTGCGAACATTGAGGACGGCTCTATCGTCGGTGTTGAAAGGGGGCCAAATGGACAGCATTAAAGCTCAACAAATTTACTTGACGCTATCAATCGATTAAGTTTATTTTCATCTGCAACTTTTATCGTGCGGGCATGGGAGAAAGCCGATGAACGAGCAGCGGAGGGGATCGACCTCAGGGGCAAGCCAATCAGATAGTCACCCCACGGCAGCCACCGTCCCCCAACCAACCACCTCGCCGAAATTACTTGAACAATTACAGGATGCACTTCGAGTCCGTCATTACCGCCCGCGCACGATTCAGACGTATTGCGGATGGGTGAAACGGTACATATATTTTCATAATGTACGACATCCTCGAGAGATGGGCGAAGCTGAAATCAACGTTTTTTTGACGCATCTGGCCGTCCAGGACAAAGTCAGCGCCTCAACCCAGAATCAGGCCCTCAGTGCTCTGCTCTTCCTCTATCGACACGTCATCGGACGCGAGGTGGGTGCGTTGGGGGATGTCATCCGGGCGCGTAAACCGAAACGCCTGCCCGTTGTCCTGACGGTGAATGAAGTGAAAGTTGTTTTGGAACAGATCTCCGGTGATAAATGGTTGATGGTGGCATTGATGTACGGAGCCGGGTTGCGGCTGATGGAGTGTTTGCGTCTGCGGGTGCAGGTTGTCGATTTTGATCGGGGGGAAATTCTGGTGAGGGACGGCAAGGGGGGCAAGGACCGGCGAACCATGTTTCCAAAGTCGTTGGCGACTCCTCTGAAAGCCCACTTGGAAGAGGTTCGGGAAATTCACCGGAACGATCTTAATGACGGGTGGGGCAGGGTCCCCCTGCCGAATGCGCTTGATCGAAAATACCCCAATGCTCCGACGGAATGGCGGTGGCAGTGGGTTTTCCCTCAACAAGGGCGCTGGAAGAATACCAAAACCGGAGAGCAAGGGCGTCATCATGTGCATGAAACTCTGTTGCAGCGGGCGGTTAAAGTAGCCGTTGCTCGCACCCACATTGTCAAGAGAGTCGGCTGTCACACGTTTCGACATTGCTTCGCAACCCACTTGCTTGAGGCCGGTTACGATATCCGCACAATCCAGGAACTAATGGGTCATAAAGACGTTAGTACGACCATGATTTACACGCACGTTCTCAATAAAGGCGGACACGGAGTCAAGAGCCCGATAGATGCTCTTTAAGCAGGCATAGACAGTCTGTATATACCAGGATTGTTTTTGGTTAGGAATTTTTCAAGGCACCAATATTACGATGTTTTTTAGGTATTCTTTATAATAATAGTCAACTTTTTATACAGCTTCGGACTGTCTGCGTTTACAGTTTTATACAGACTGTCTATTTACTGTTATGTGCAGGAAAATTATGACAATCAGTGAATTTGAAATTAAGCGGTACGAAAAAATTATAGATCAATATATTGAAAAGCGCCGCCCACCTGCGAACGTTCGAAACGAGGTTGATATCGCCTTTCGACTCGAAAAGCAAAGTGTAATAATTTTCGAAATCAGAGATGCATGGAAACTACCAGGTGAAAAAATAGAATTACCAATCGCAAAAGCAACATACGTAAAAAAGACAAACTCTTGGAAAATCTACTGGCAACGTTCTGACTTGAATTGGCACAGGTACGAACCAACACCTGAAACAAAAACAATCGAAGAGTTTTTGGCGGTAGTAGAAGATGACGAGTTTTGCTGTTTCTGGGGCTAAAAAACGCACATAACCATAGGGTGAACACGGACTGTTGAATCAGCGGTACTTCCCGAATAGGTCTCTACCAAATTGTTCCGGAACGTCGCAGCCGGTTACCCTTACCGTTATGCATTGAAGAAAAAAACGATCTGGGACAAGATGAATACATGATACAACAAACACTATTTCCAGCAGAACATATTTCCAAGCCAAGCTGGTTTACGGATGCTCTCGAAGTATTGGGTATTGAAGAAACATCGGGATGGCCCGATGTTTTTGGAACCGCATTTATCAAAAAGCAGACAAACGGCAGTTTGGATGATATTCGTGTGTTAAGCCTTTTCAGTGGCGGCGGCGGGCTTGATATTGGTTTTCATGACGCGGGGTTTAAAATTGTTGAAGCCAATGAGCTTGTACAAGACTTTGCTGCAACATTATCTCGAAACAGTACCCCAACGGGCCGTCTGCATGGCTCGAAAATAGTTTGCATGGATATCAACGATTACGACCCTGATTTAGAAGATATAGACTTTATCATTGGTGGGCCACCATGCCAGACATTTTCTGCCGCTGGTGCCCGGGCAGCCGGAGTGAATGGGATTGATGACGACAGGGGAAATCTTTTTAAGCAATACGTACGAATCCTAACTAAATTAAAGCCAAAAGGCTTCCTCTTCGAAAATGTCTACAGAATTGTGGGTGCCCAAGGTGGAAAACCATGGAAGCTGATACAGGAGGCTTTTAGTGAAGCTGGGTATAAGCTCCATTGGAGGATTCTAGACGCAGCAGACTTCGGAGTTCCCCAATTTCGAGAAAGGCTCATCATTATAGGCCTAAGAGAAGGTGATTTTCAGTTCCCATGTCCAACCCACGGCCCAGATTCCAGAGACAACCGTTCTTATTATTCTGCAAAAAAAGCAATAGAGAATGTGATCTCAAAGTCGGAAGGAAACTCTATAGGTGGTAGGCATGGGCATTTATTGAATGACATACCGCCAGGCCTTAACTATAGCTTCTACACCGACCGAATGGGTCATCCTACCCCGCTATTTGGATGGAGATCGAAATTTTCCGACTACCTATACAAAGCCGATCCGGATACCCCAGTTCGAACAATAAAAGCCCAAGGCGGACAATACACAGGTCCGTTTCATTGGGATAACAGAACTTTTACAATTGAAGAGCTAAAGCGGCTACAAACCTTTCCTGATGATTATGAGGTTGTCGGTAACAGACAGAAAGTTATTCACCAGCTGGGGAACTCGGTTCCACCCCACCTAGCACGAATATTAGCCTTGAGCATCGCTCAGCAAGTTTTCAATCTGCCACTCCCGTTTAAGGTGGATCTGTTGCCTGAAACCAAACAACTTGGCTTCCGGGCAAGAAAAAGCATGCTCACGAAGATATACTCAAAAAAAGCAAAAGAGGCTATCGAAAAGCTGCCTAATAGAGAACTCATAGATAACAGTCCCGCCTCTTATAAAGCAGGCGATCATTACATCTTGAGAGATGATTTTGCTTTGGAGCAAGCTCATGGCAATGAATGGGACTATTACTTCGACCACGAGATCAAAGACGGCATAGTTGATATCTCTGTACGAGACTCAACGGCTGAAGCTTCCGAAGCCAAGTATCGCTACGTGATAGAGCCAACAAGCAAGTTGTCGCATAATCCGATGATTTCCCGCATTACAATATGCTCATTTTCGAGCAATCATCGCGCCGTGACCGCATCTTGGAAGTACTTAGAGTTACTTATAAAAAAATATTTTCATAAAGATGATCTCGTTCAGTTTTTCGGCTACTACCAGTACTCAAATAACTATTCTATACTGCTTAGCTTGGAAGATGCAAAACTTGCGAAAGACCCTTTCTGGAAGGTTCTGGTCAATATTACGCAAGGAAATATGGTAAGAAACATTCACTCTCTGCGGGAAATCTCCATGGCGTATGGCGTGGATGAAGACACCTTGCTTTGTGAACTGAAGAATATAAAACGTCTTGGCTATGAGATTCGAAGCCATAACACCAATCAGCAGATTAAAGCTGGCGAGTTGCTCGTTCCATATTCCTTTCCCAGCTTGAACGAGAGAAGCCTTCAGCGGTTAACGGAGCTATAGAATGAAATATGACAACAACGACAAAGAGCAGAAGCACTTGCGAGTGTTTGAGGATAGAAGCGAATATCACGCTGGAGACGGCGAACCAGAGACATTCCATGAAGGAGCTATATCAAATAATGCAAGGAAACGTATCAAAAGAGTTAAAGATGCTTTCGAGGACGGTTTTCTCGACAAGCTCATTGAAACTCTTCTAAACGGTGCTGAACAGCCCAATACTTCTTGCATAAGCAATGATGCTGAGACTTGCGTGAATGGGCTTGTTGATTCGCTGACGAGTGAGGTGGGACGAGCCTTAATAGGTCTTTCTGTAATGCAATTATGTGTTAAATCAATTGAACCTGATCAGAATATCAGGCTGCATAAAGGGAGCGTAAACCGTGCCTCATTTTCTTGGGTTGAAGGCATTTCCATGCGAACCCTAGACAAGAATTATGTAACACCGACACTGCGTAAACACGGATTACTCAGGCTGAATGCTGATGGGTTCATGATGACACGTAGTCTAGCCGAAAATTACCCATACACCCATCTTTACAAGGCGAACCTCAGAGGAGCTAGATCTGAATGGCTTGCACTCGTTGAGGAAGTTGAAGAGAAAAAATCATCAGCCATTGAAACACTGAAATACCTCCTATCTAGACTAATCAATGCCGCATCTGATTTTTCAAATGAAGCGAATATTCTCCTATTGTTAGCCAAAAAAGTCGTAGAAAAAGGTGTTGAACGTAGCATTGCTATGTCAATTCTTGCTCAACATTCAGAAAACTCCGACTACGCCGCCCGGTTACTGGAAATCAATATGCATGCACTCATGCAGGCAGCGGTTGAGTCTGGAGCCTTTGGAGACTTAGAAGTAAAACCTCTATCACAAATGCGGTCAGCTAATAAAAAGCATGGAAACATTGGAGACATAGAACTGCTTGAAAACGGTCAAATTGTGGAGTCGTGGGATGCAAAATATGGAAAAGGATATTTGAGAGAGGAAATTGAAGAGGTTGTCGAGAAACTTCAAAATCATGACTGCATTAAGACTGTAGGATTTGTCACGAGTGTTAAAATCGATAGAGCTGATGAAATTCAAAAAAGAATCGACGAAATAGATCAACTCTACTCAATAACTCTGAAAGTCCTAACCTATCAAGACTGGGTCAATTTGGTTTATGACAGAGTGCTGTCTTCTGATATGATTTCAGAAGCCGAGCTTAGCCAGAATTGGTTTACACTATATTGCTTTTATTTGGCTCAAAAGCGACGGGATGTAGCCCCAATTGATGAGCCATGCCTAGAGTGGGTAAAGAGCCTTCAGCAAATAACAAAAGAATTTGCATAACAATGCCATGCACACGGACGGCAATTCCGCTACGCTCCATTGCCGCCGGTGATGCCAGGCGTTAGAAGGACCCTCCGGGCGGGGAAAATAGGAATACGTATGGAATTTAAACTTAATGAATATCATCAAGGCGTAACTGATGATGAAATTCTAGATGATGTCAAAAAGGTAGCTCGTGAATATGGTGACCAATATCTTTCAATTAGTGCTTATAGAGTAAAAGGAAAATATAGTGAATCAACGATACGAAATCGGTTTGGTTCATGGAGTAATATGGTTCTGTTCCATTTTGTGTGGGTAGTCTGACAGCCGTTTACTGAAGTTCAACCACAATATATAGTGCCCTCAGAATCAACTTATCTGAGGGAGGTGTTCCGTGAATTCCGAATCGCTTTTTACTGTGGCTTTGGGCCTCATGCCACCGTGGCAGGTTCTTGATCTTCAATTTGACCTGGAAAAAGGACGCATCGATTTTCAGGTCGGGTTTACCTC
>JAHYIW010000024.1 GCA_019429445.1 Desulfuromonadaceae bacterium | reverse complement strand
TGATCGAACTGGGGGCGGGATTTAACCCGGTTTTGACCGGACGCGAGAATGTTTATGTTAATGGGTCGGTGCTGGGTTTTTCTAAAGATGAAATCGATCGTAAGCTTGATGAAATTATAGCTTTTGCGGAACTCAACGAGTTTATTGACGCTCCGGTGCAAAGTTACAGTTCAGGGATGAGAGTAAGACTTGGTTTTGCGATTGCTGCTCAGATGGAACCGGATATATTGATAATTGATGAGGTTTTGGCAGTTGGGGATATGGGCTTTCGATCAAAATGCTACGCGAAATTAACCGAACTGATTGAAAAATCAGCGGTTATTTTCGTTTCACATCAGATGTATTTTGTTAATCGCCTTTGTTCGTCAGCAATACTCCTCAAATCCGGCCAGAAAATCTGTATTGGTTCCCCGGCAAAGACGATTGCTGAATATAATAAATTGTTCAGCCATGAGAGCAAAGTTGTCAGTGGAGATCAGGAGACATTTGTCCAAAACTTAATATTGCTGGATCAGAACAAACGAGTCACGGATACCTTTGGCTGGTGTGACTCTCTGAACGCTGAGTTGGATTTGTTTGTTTCGCGTAAATACGAGGAAGTTGCTCTTTCAGTGACTTTTATGGGGATGGACGGAGCGACGGTTGCACAATGTCATTCTTCATTTAATGAGTTCACCGTTCATAATACTTACACTCGCAACCGGGTTCGATTGGAAATTGACCGACTGAACCTGAACCCGGGAGCATATTATTTTAATCTAATTGTTTACGACAAAACAAATAATCGGCAACTGCTGTGGCTTTATGCCACCAAGAAGTTTGAAGTGACAGGTGAATTCTGTGGTGGGGCTGCTCTCCAGTATTCGGGGCGGTGGCATGTTGGCGATGGTGGCCAACAGTGATTGTCTCTGTACAAGGCAGTAACTGCCTTTTTTGCGGCGGAGCGACAACGCCGGTTTATTCTATGAGGGATTACACCATATGCCAATGTGTTGACTGTAAAACCGGGGTGGCTGCACCGATGCCTAGTGCCTCGGAATTGGAGGGATTTTACAAAGGATTTCTTTTCGCGGCCAATATTCGAAATTTGGAAACAATTCTCGAAAGCAGCCCGAGAATGTTTTCATCGCTTAAATTGCAAAAAAATGCACAGTTGACAATGCTTGACATTGGCGGCGGTGGCGGATTTTATGCGAAGGCGTTTGAGCATTTTGGTTATGGCCGCAGTGTCTATGTTGATCTTGACAGTGAAGCTTGTGCTTTTGCACGCGAAAAAGTAGGGCTTAGCAATGTTTTAAACCTGGATGCGTCCAAACTCATAGCTGACGTTCAAAAGTACGACTTCATTATGTGCCGCCACCTTCTTGAACACTTGACCGATCCCTCCGCGTTTATCCTGAAATTAATCCGAATTTTGGCGAAGGGTGGTACTCTGCTGATTGTTTGCCCAAACGGTGACTCCCTGGAATATTTTGCTTACCCGAATTCGAACTTGAAGGATCGTGTGCAGCGAATTAAAGATTCAAGTCAACTTAGCAAACTCGCTGTTATCCGCAAACTTTTGACCGGGAAAATGCTGCACGGCATGGACCCTCCCAGGCACCTCTGGGCGATTTCACGTCAGGGAATGCAGAAGTTTCTTGATGACAATCACATCCACGCCACAGTTAAAACTTTTTCTCTGACGGATCCTGTTTACTCGCCCTATTATGTGGCGAAAACGACGAGACAAAAGATATATTCCTTTATCGGTGATACGGTCATGTCAAAAATTGCCGGCGGTACGCACCTGTCGATTGTGATCAGAAAGCCTGAAAGTGATATAAATGGCTGCGTCACTTGATGACCGTGGACACAATATAACCCAAATTGTAGCTCATAGCCTTTGTATCGGTTGTGGTCTTTGCTCAGCAGGGTGTCCGCAATCGACAATCAGTATGAGGTGGCAATTTCGTCGTACATGGCAGCCCACAGTTGATGTCGATACCTGTACCCACTGCGGCGACTGTCTCAATATTTGTCCAAACTCCCCTGAATGTATTGCCCAGTACGCGACGGCGGCATCTTTGCAGGGAGTAACATTTGGCCTTGCAACTGATGCCGACTATTTTGTTGCCTATGACAATGATCCGGCCAGAAGGATTCTATCTGCCTCGGGAGGGGTAACCACAGCGTTGACAGAGTACCTTCTTTTGACCGGAGCCGTCGACGGAGTAATTGCTGCCTTGCCACTCACAGCGTGTGCGGGCCAGCCCCATTTTGAAATGAGAGTATTTCGCTCGGCGGAGGATCTTGATCGGGGCCGAGGGTCGCATTATCACCCCATGAATTATGCGCAGGTTTTGGCTGAGGTGTCAGCGGGACCAGGAGTCTATGCCGTTGTCGGCGTACCCTGTGTATTACGCGGTCTGGTCCGGTTGCCACAACGTTTTCAGGAAAAGATCAAATATAAAATAGGCCTGGTGTGTGGCCGAAATGCAAATGGGGCGTTCTCTGACTGTCTGGCTCGCAAAGAGGGCATTGCCGCAGACGTCCCTTACCGGATCAAGTTTCGGGATAAAGTTGGTATCCCGGACGCCAACCATTACAACAACCTGTTTGAATTTTCGAACCGGTGGATCAGAAAAAGCCGTTTCGCCACGGCGTTTACAGAGATGTGGCGCAATTACTTTTTTTTGCCGGAATGTTGTCTCTACTGCCCTGATTTTTATGGGGTCGATGCTGATATCGCGATTAAAGATGCGTGGGGGAGGCTGAGCACTGATCCACTTGGCACGTCTTTGCTTATTGTCAACAACCCCGAAATTAAGCAGCACCTTGTTCGACTCAAGCACGCTCGGCGGTTGTTTTTACAAAGCTGTCCGTGGGAAGAAGTTTTTGACTCCCAAAAAGCAACTGCAATTTTCAAACACGAAAAAGTTCGGTATCGGATTGTCTGGAAAAAATGTCTCAAGGGACGCTTGAACATAAACTATCGACATTTGAGTTGGCAGGAACGCTGGTTCTCTCTCGACAGCATTGATTACTGGCGGAAATTCTGTTTGATGAGCCTTTCTAACAGATTGTTTGCGCGATTTGAGAAGGTTCCGGTGACTTTGTTGAACGTTCTTTTTTCTCCGCTCCCGCGAGACGTTATGAAAAAAATTCGTTCAGTCGGCGTAAAATTGAAAACCTCTTTAATGAAACGCCGTCACTGAGTTTTGTCTGATGTTGTCAATTTTAAGATTGGGATGTTTTTTTCATGAGATTGTAAGGGTAAGGAGGATTCATGGCGATCAATAAAGATTTTAGGAAGCAATAATGTGATGTCACGAATAGTTAAAATAATACTTCTGCCGTGGCGTAAGATTTTTCGCCCGATGTTGCGTGCTGCGGCCCTTGTTGTTGGCGTGCGTCAATGTGCAAAGGTGATTGATCGTGACCGTCTGCGGGTTTTGATCGCCGGGGGGTACGGCTACGGTAATGTTGGCGATGAGGCGCAATTAGCGGCAAATTTACAGCATTGGCGGCGATTGAAACCGAACTGTCAATTGACAGTTCTGACTCCTGATCTGGCCTATACGCAAAAGGCTCATGATGGTGTGCGGGTTGAATTGGCCCCACGGAAGTCGCTGTTTGGTTGGCGCGGTCGTCAATATTGCGGGCATGATAAAAATTTTAAACTTTGCTATTTTCCGATTGCCGTTCTTTGTCTGATCAACGCCACGCTGGTTCGTGCCGGTCTGCCGACCTTTTTCTTAACTGCGGCCCAGGCGCGCTTGCTGGATGAATTGTCTCATAGCGACGTTTTGTTTCTATCCGGCGGTGGTTATCTGACTGGCATGACCTTGACACGGTTATGGGACAACATGCTGTTGATTCGGCTTGCGCACATCTTTGGCGTGCCGACGATTCTATCCGGTCAAACCGTCGGCGTGTTTAATGATCGTATCAGCCGGTTTCTGGCACACTGGGGGTTGAAAAAAGCAGAGAGTATCTATTTGCGCGACCCGATAGAGTCTCCTGCGGCACTTGCTGCGATAGGGATTCCGGCGCAGCGTTACAAGAGTACCTTCGATGACGCCCTCTTTTACGAAGCTGCACCGGTAATCAAAGTAAACGAAATTTTAACTGACTCGGGGGTTGATCTGGCCAGACCCTACATTGCCGTCAATGTGCATTACTGGGGCCAGAAGCCAGAGGACTCGCGAACCATTATGGCGGGTGTGGCGAAAGTATTGGATCACATTTGTAATGAGTTTTCTCTGCAAGCAGTTTTCGTCCCGATGCATCAGACAGATATGCCAGCCATTGAAAACACGATGCAGAATATGAAAACATCGGCGCAAAGACCGGATCATGACTATCGTCCAGACCTTGCGGTGGGAATTATCCAGCGCGCGGTGTTGTGTGTCACGATGAAACATCACCCCATTATTTTTGCCCTGGCGGCTGCCGTGCCGACAGTATCTATGACGTTCGACCCTTACTACTATCATAAAAACTACGGTGCCATGAAAATTTTCAACCAAGAGGCATGCTTGGTTCATGGAACTGCGGAAAATGTGGATTCTGATCTTCTTGTTGCGATGGAAAAAACATTTTTGTCACGCGATAAGCGGTCGCGTGAAATTGCTGCTGCGGTTGATGCTATGCGGCCAATGTCTGGTGAGGTGATTGAAAAATTTGTAAAAAATGGCAACTTCCATTAAAAACGGATAGCGTGTGAATTTTTCTAAAATAATTTTTGAATACCCTGAAGGCTGGATCGATTCTGATGCAGACCCGCTTGCGCTTCAGCACCGTAGATGTCTTGAGACGATAAGGTCTGCGGCACGCCATCTGAACCTCGGCTTTGTAACCAGAACCAGTTTGAGAATGGCTGACTTCGCGCAACGTTTTGCGCCTGGCGATACGCTTTTGATTTCAGTGCATAGTGTTGGTGTGGCCGAAAATGTTGTCAGGTTGAAGGAATCATATCTGCCGGGATTGTATTATTTTGACCGGACAGGATATTCCGGCTGGGCAGAGCTTGCCTTCAATATCGACTTGCAGCAGAAGACCGCAACCGTTGATTTATGTGCCGCCGAAAAGTTTGTTGCAGAACTTAAAAGGCATAAATTGGAGATAAATTCGTCAAAATATCAGCAATCAGAAAGCACCGCACATGGCTCCCTGCTGGGAACTGATCCTTACATCTTTCTGCCGTTACAGACATCCGACGATTTGGTTGTCACGCTAGCGCAAGTTGATCAACTTGCGCTAGCGTCAGCCCTGGCAACGGTGGCCGAGGCATTGGAGATGAAGCTCTGCATCAAGCGTCATCCTTTATGCCGTGATCGTTTGGTTGAACGTACGTTGGTTCGACTCACTAAAAAGCACCGTTGCGTATGGGTCTCTAACGCCTCAGTTAATCAACTCATTTCCGGCGCAAAGGCTGTAGTGACAGTGAACTCTGGAGTCGGGTTTGAGGCGCTCGTGCTCGGTGTTCCGGTAACAACCGCTGGAAGAAGTGATTACGCATTTGTGACAAACGAGATCACCAGTGTTGAAGACCTGTACCGTAACCCCACGCTGATTTTTGAAAAAGATGCAGAAAAAATAGCAAAAATGCTCAAATACTACGTCAATGACTACTGCTTACAATGTGACGATGTGCAAAAAGCTGTGGATTTAATATCGATGTGGATGGACAAAGATTTTTCAAGAATGGACGGAATCGAAGATAATTGTGAACACGTTCTTTTAGATATTCAAAAGTATCTTGCGACTTCAGAATCTAATCGGAGGCGTAAGATTAAAAGGTATAATGACTTTTTGGTGAAATATGGACGCTTTTATCGATTGTATGAATTTATGACGAGGCTTGTTCAGCGGAATAGGGTATGAGTTTTCCAGCAGTAAGTATCATCATCCCATGTTTTCAACAAGCGCACTTTCTGCCAGACGCCCTCGCCAGCGTTCAGTCGCAAACCTGCGCCGATTGGGAATGTCTCATTGTCGATGATGGCTCGCCCGATTCAACCGCCGCCGTTGCAAAAGAATGGACAGACAAAGACTCACGCTTTCGTTACCTTTATAAGCATAATGGAGGTCTTTCATCGGCCAGAAACTTTGGTCTTGATCACGCAAAAGGGCGCTATATCCAGTTCCTGGATGCCGACGATGTGATTCTGCCACAAAAATTAGAACAGCAACTTCAGTCTCTTTCCGGCGCAACGACCTCCGCCCTTTCTTATTGTAACTACCGCTATGGAGAGGAAGATGACGTTTATGTCCCCCCCCCCGACATCATAAACAAGCTCCCTGTTCTGATTAACGAAGCGACATCTGTGTATGAAATTGCTGCGGACTGGGAGACACGGTTGTCAATTCCCGCCCACTGTTTTCTTTTTAATCGGATCTTTTTCGATGAGGGGATCAGGTTTGATGAAGAATTGCCTAATCACGAAGATTGGGATTGCTGGATGCAGATCTTCTCAAAAACACAAAACGTTTTTTATTCCGCTGAAGAACTTGCTGTCTACCGTTGTCATCGCGGTTCCATGAGCAGTAAAAGATTGCACATGCAGGATGGATTTTTGCAGGCCATTGATAAACATCTCCGGTGCGCAACACACGAGAGGGAACTCAAAGCTGTTTTGCGTGCCAAGCGGGCTGAAATGTCGAACCTGTATCGACTGAGGTTGGTCAGTCGCCCTGTTTATAGAAGGGTTTTTCAGTCTTTAAAGAACTTTTTTTGACGTCTTTTATGAAGATTGGTTGCTTCAAGGCGAGAGGAAAACAGGATGAATGAAGACGGCTGGACTTTGCCCGCGCCTACGGTTTATAACCATTTCGAAGCTGCGCCAAAATGGTGCACATACAAACTTCAGGGTATGAAGAAAAGGTCAAAAAATGCAAAATATCAAACAATTATTAAAAAAAGCTGCCGAGCCTTTGATCGTTTCAGCTTTTCACTACTTATGGTATCAATCGCACGATACCTGGCCACGTAACACGTTTCTGGGCTATAAAATCCAGCAGTGCCCTTTTGATTTACAACTGTACCAAGAGTTGATCGCCAGAAACAGACCAGAATTCATATTGCAAACGGGTGTTGCTGGAGGTGGGTCGCTGCTATACTTTGCCTCACTGCTCGACCTTATCGATGCCCCATCAAGCGCCATTGTTGTCGGTATCGATATTTCCCTGTCTGAAGATGCTAAAACGCTCACGCATCCACGCATTCGCCTGTTTCAAGGAAGTTCAACCGATCCTGAATTAGTGTGTCAGATCAAAAAGGTTCTTCCCGCAGCTGGTGGCATGGTGATTCTCGACTCTGACCATAGTCATCAGCATGTGCTGAAGGAAATCTCTACCTATAAAGAGCTCGTGCGTGTGGGTTCGTACCTGGTCGTTGAGGATACCAACATCAACGGTCACCCTGTACATCGCTCTTTTGGGGCTGGGCCATATGAAGCGGTGAATGATCTTCTAAAAGACGATACCAGGTTTGTTCGTGATGATGAACTGTGGAAGCGGAACAAGTTTTCGTTTCACCAGGGGGGATGGTTGAAGCGGGTTGGATGATGAGGTTCAATGGGCTTCTTTGCGGGCCGGTTACCTGGATATGTATTGGAATCCCAAGTTAATCTCAATGGAAGTGAGTTACGATGAGAAGTTTGCAGCTGGATTTAAGCCAATACGATACGGATAAAATTGAAAGCCGTTATCTTGAGCACTACGACAAGTTTTTTGCACCCTGGTTCGACAAGAAATTTAACTTACTTGAATTAGGCGTCAAAAAGGGGGGCTCTTTGGAGCTGTGGCGTGATTACTTTCCTGCTGCCACAGTGACCGGTATCGACATCAACGTGCCAAAGGATTTTACTCCTTCTGAGCGCATTAACGTCTTTGAAGGATCACAAGCGGATACTCATTTTTTGACAGAGGTTGCAACCAAGGTCGCTCCTGCTGGTTTCGATATCATTATTGATGATGCGTCACATGTCGGTAATCTGACGAAAACGGCATTCTGGCACCTTTTTGATCATCATCTCGTTCCCGGCGGTTGTTATGTCATCGAAGATTGGGGGACCGGGTATTGGGACAGGTGGATTGATGGAAAAAGTTTGGATTTAGACAGATATGCTCCTTTGACCCCAAACCAGCATTCTTTTATTGTCAAGCTGATGAGGAGGATCGGGTTTAAATTTCCCATGCGCGGTCATAACTTTGGCATGGTTGGTTTTGTGAAACAATTGGTTGATGAACAAGGCGCACTCGATGTGACCAAATTCTCCCGGCAAAGAAGGTCTAAATTTGAAAATATGGTCATTAGTCATGGGCTTGTCGTGATTACAAAGGCTCAGGAAAATAAATGAAGGCATCACATCACAATGAAAGTGCGGTTCAAGACAGGGTGCGATGAAAGAACGCGTCTCGATAGCCTTGGCCACCTTTAATGGTGGACAATATCTTCCTGAACAGTTACAGAGTTTTCTGACCCAGACGCAGACTCCTGACGAACTGGTCATTTGTGATGACGGGTCAACCGATGCGACGGCTTCAATTGTCGAAAAATTTGCTGAAGCAGCACCGTTTGAGGTACGGTTTTGGACTAACGAGGCAAACCTCGGCTATGCGCAGAATTTTTCCCGTGCTCTCGGGGGATGCACCGGTGATATCGTGTTTATCAGCGACCAGGACGATGTCTGGCTGCCGGATAAGATTGAAAGGATGATGCACTGTTTTTCCGCAGAGCCGCAGACGCAACTTCTGATTCATGATCTGGAATACTGCAAAGCCGACTTGACGCCGATTGGTCAGACTAAAATTGAGCGGATGCAGGGCCAGTTTGATCTGCATGAAAAATTTGTTGTCGGCATGGCGACGGCGGTGCGCGGATCGTTTTTACGGCGTTGCCTGCCGGTTCCGGGAGTGGACGGGCTGGCGCATGATGCGTGGTTGCACGGTTGTGCGCAGGTACTGAATAAAAAACGCATCCTGTATGAGGTGTTGGCCCGCTATCGTCGTCATGGTGTGAATGCGACCGCTGCGGACAGTTTGAATGTCGATTTTGTGACCGATGCCCGGCATTTTAAGGCCGGTGCGCTTAAAAACAGAACGTTTCTCTCGGTAGCGCAGAGTCGTGTGTTGTACGAATGGTTGTGTGCAGAGCGCGAAGCCTTGATTCAACTCGGGTGCACTACCGCCACCGACATCGACGAGGCAATCGCTCACCAGGCACACAAGGTCGAGCGCATCACGGCGCGCTGCCGGATTCTTGCTATGAGCAGATGGCGGCGGATTGTGCCGGTGTTGATGTTCTGGGGGCGCGGCGGTTATCGCTGTTTTAGCGGGTGGAAAAGCGCGTTGAAGGATGTTCTGGCCAACTGAACGGTTTAAGTCTTGTTTTGTTATCAAGGTTTTTTGTGAACGGCAGAAGAAAATTAAATAAAATATTGTCTCGATTTCTACTCACGAGGCCTCAAAAAATAACTGATTATAAAGGGAAGAATTTAAGTATTACCCTGAAGGGAGGGCTGTGCAACAAGCTCCATTGTCTTGTTAGCGCATGTGATATTGCATTAAATAATGAAGCTAAGATCATTGAGCCTTTTTTTGGTTGGAAAAAAAGAATCCTTTTTTCGGATATTTATGATATCGATTTTTTCAACAATGAGATGGAAAAACACAATCATGGTAAACAAATAATCATCCCCAAAAATCTAGTTGAAGATAAAAAAATAAAGGAATTAACAGTAGAAAACAACATTGATCTTTGGGACTATTCAGAACTTAAGTTAAGGGAAGAGCGTGAACGTTTCGGTATCAGTCGAGACTCAACAACACTAAGAGTTCTGAGTGCCCTAAGGTTAAATTCAAGGTATGAGCGGATCGTAGATAAATATTTTAAGAATCGACCATATACGGCGCTCCAGGTGCGAACAGAATCTGATTGGGTGCAGTATGCTAAAGATAAGGTGGCTGAAAAAGATGAAGATGTTCTGGTGCCTCTTGATAAAATACTTATGCTGGTTTCAGAGTTTGGTGTTGATGGGACGCTCTTTTTTACATCAGGACAAAACCATGAAGACATATTCGATCAATTACTGAAAGCAGGTTTTGAACCGTGCTACTTTTACAACCCGGATTTCGAATATGAAATCAACGCCGCGATAAATTTTGAAATATGCTGTAATGCCGAACGCTTTATTGGTTTATCAAGAAGCAGTTATTCAAATTTAATTTCATTAAAACGAGCCGTAATTTTAAATTTAGATCAATCTTATATTTACAATTTGAATGGCAAGATATTGCGCAGAATTGATAAAGGATTGCAGCCGGTTGCCAGTTTGAGTGTTTCCAAAAAAACAAGTATCCTTTGAAGCCGTCCTCTTTGTTTAATCATGAGACAGTTAACACATGAACAAAAATTTGGTCATGTCGGTCATTATTCCAACGTACCGCGATTGGGCAAGGTTGGCGTTGTGTCTTGATGCCCTGCGCGGGCAAACGTTATCGCCTGACAGGTTTGAGATTATTGTGGTGAATAATGACCCTGCGGATGTGCTCCCGCCCGGTTATGCGTTTCCTGTTAACGCCACGTTGTTGACTGAAGTCAGACCAGGCTCTTATGCGGCCCGTAATCGGGGGGTGAGTGCTTCTAAAGGGGACATTCTGGCCTTTACTGATGCCGATTGCCAACCCCGACCCGACTGGCTGGCCAGCGTATTGCGTTGTTTGGAGGAACATCAGGAGGTGACCAGGATTGGTGGCAAGGTAGAGCTGATGTTGCCGACCGACCAGGCGCTTTCAGCGGTTCAGATGTACGAAAAAGTCTTTGGGTTTCGTCAGCAAGATTATGTCAAGGAGCAGGGCATGGCGGCGACGGCGAATATGATCGCCAGACGGTCAGTTTTTGATCTGGTGGGGGAGTTCGACGAAGGTCTGATGTCTGGCGGTGACGCCGAATGGGGACTGCGGGCTCAGCGGGCGGGAAGTAAAATTATCTACTGCGACGACTGTGTTGTTCACCATCCACCGCGCGCCAGTTTTGCTGCGGTAGTACAAAAGAGCCGTCGCGAAGTTGGTGGTCAGTTCCAGTTGAATGCCGATGCACCTTTTGCGGCCAGACTGGTTGATGTACTGTCGGGGTTTTTGCCTCCGCTCCGTTCGATAGGAAAAGTGCTCTTCAACAAGAATTTTACGCTGAGAGAAAGAAGTATTGCGATCGGTTTACGCTACGTGCTACGAGTCATCGTGCACGGCGAAAAAGCGCTGTTGCTGTTGTCTTTGAAGAAAGTTGAAAGGGTATAGGGTGCCAACCGATGGCCATGACTGTCGCTGCGATCATTCCGACGCATAAGCGACCGGAGTTGCTGAAACGGGCAATTGCGAGTGTGCTGAAGCAGTCGGTGCCGGTCGATGAAATCATCGTTGTTGATGATGCCGCCTGTGATGTGACGCGCGATCTGGTGCACTCTTTTCAGCAGGATCAATTGCGGTATTGCCGGCAGAATACTGCCGGAGCAAGCGCGTCACGCAATTATGGTGTTCAGGTTGCCCGCTGTGAATTTGTGGCTTTTCTGGATGATGACGATGAGTGGCGTGCAGACAAAATAGCACAGCAGCTGCAGTTGGTTGAGGCTCAGTCGCTGGATGTGTGTTTCTCAAAAATTGAGATTGTTTATGAGGGGACGAACATTCATTACCTGACCAATGCGCGTCTGCCGCAGAACTTACGGCAGGCGATCTGTATTGAAAATTTTATTGGTGGAACAATCAGTGCGATGATCCGCCGCACGGTGTTTTTGTCGGTTGGCGGGTTTGATCTGAATTTTCGTGCCCGAGAAGAATATGACCTGTGGATACGACTGGTGCAGGTTGGCGCACGGGTCGGAATTGTTGCTCAGCCGCTTTCGATTGCCTACCGCTCACTGAACCGACGTTTGCGCATTTCGTCCGACATAAAAAAATATGAAGAGGCCATCGCATTGCTGAATTCAAAACACCGGGTTTTGATTGAGCAGACGCTCAGTCCTGAGCTGAGAACATTGCGTTATCGCAAGCAATGCCAGTTTCTCGCGGCCCAGGCGGTCACGGTTGGACTCAAGACAGATGGCAGCAAATACTATATGAAGTCGCTGCGTTCGCGCTTTGAATTGAAGGTCGCGTTGATGCTGGGTGTGTGTCTGCTGCATCCGGTTTTACTGATTCGTTTGCGCGCTCTTTGTTCTCGATGAATGAGGACTGCTGGCCAAAAGATTGTTTCTCAGCTTGATGACGGGAATAATGAATCCGCTTAATAAAAAAATCGCCTTGATCCGTCCCGATGTTCCCGCTGATTTCCCCCTCGGACGTATGCGCGCCACCGTGCCGCTTGGTCTGCTGGTGCTTGCTGGTTGTCTGCGTGAGGCCGGGTGCGATGTAGTTATTATTGATGACCACCTGGAGCAGCGGGGGGCGGCCTGGGTTGCGGCGCAGGTGCGCGACTGGCAGGCCGATGTCATCGGCCTCTCAATCAACCTGGCGACGGTGCCTACTGCTGCGCTGATTTTTGCACAGTTGACCGCATTGGACATTCCGGTGGTGGTTGGCGGGCCGGAGGTGACAGCTGGTTGCAATCAGGTGTTGCAGCAGATTCCGGCACCTTTTGCCGTGCGCGGGGAGGGGGAGGAGACCTTAGTGGCGCTGCTGCGGGAGCTGGCCGGTGAGCGACGTTTTGAGTCGGTGGCAGGGTTGACGTTTCGTGATGAGCGCACCGGTAACTATGTCAGCAACGACCGCCGCCCGTGGATCGCCATGGACAGCGTGCCACTGCTTCCCTATGATCTGCTTGAGCTTGAGCGCTATGATCGCAGCTATGCCGAGTTTGGCGCTGACCGGGTCGAGGTGCTTAATACCTCGCGCGGTTGTCCTTTCAAGTGTACCTTTTGTTCAAACAAGCACGTCTGGTCAAATAGTTACCGGGCGATGAGTCCGCAGCGGATGATTGAGCAGGTGCGCCATGCCGTGACGGCGACGGATGCCACCGCGATTTATTTTCGTGAAGATCACTTTACCCTTGATGTGAAGCGGGTGATGGAGTTTTGTTCTCTGGTTCGTTCCGAGGGGCTTAATTTTGAGTGGGGGTGTGAGTCGCGGGTGAATAATCTGACCCCGGAACTGGTGCAGGCGATGGCCGCCGCCGGTCTGAGCTCAATGTGGTTTGGCGTTGAATCCGGTTCCGATGACGTGCTCAGACGACTCAACAAGGGGACGACGGTTGCCGAGGTGCGTACGGCGGTGGAACTGTGTCGGGCCGCCGGGGTGAAGGTCGGGTTTTCGGTGATGCTGGGGCTCCCCGGTGAAACCCGCGCCGAATTGCAGCAGACCATTGATCTGGTCTTTGAGCTGAAACCGGACTGGGTCTATTGGGCGGCGTTTGTGGGGTTGCCGGGGGCGGAGCTGTATGAGGTGCTGGAGTCGCATCCGGAGTTGATTTTTTGCCGTTGGCAGCAGTTGATCCTGCCGCACAACGAGATCATGACCTACCCCGAGAAGTTGCGGCTTAAACAACAGCTGGAACTGCGATTTAATCTGCAACCGCGCATTCTGTGGGGGCATCTGCGCCGGATGGGCGTGCGCCGGTTCGCCCGTAAGGCAGGGCACAACCTGGGTCGCTTGTTGCGGACGCGGTTCAATCGCCATAATACGGAGGGGGATAGGTGAGGCAGGCGCTGTCGGTCGGTGCTGATGGTGACGTAGCTGAACCGGTCGCGGTGCTGATCTCGGTCTATGGCGGTGACCGTCTGGCGTGGTTCGCAGCGGCGATTGAATCGATCCTGAAGCAGGATTACCCCGGCGAAATCCGTATCTATCTGGGGGTGGATGGTCCGCTGGCGGCGGATGTGGAAGAATGGGTCGCGACACAGGCTGAAATTTTTTACCGGATTGTCAGCAATTCGATGAATATTGGTTTGAGTAAAACACTGAATCGCCTGCTTGCGGTACTGGAGAATGAAGTCTATATCTTTCGCCTTGATGCCGATGACCTCTGCCTGCCGCAACGCTTTTTGCGCCAGACCGATTTTCTGCGTACGCACCCTGATGTGGATATGGTCGGCGGTGCAATTTGGGAATATGACGCGACGGCTGCTGTTGCCTGGAAAAAGAATTATCCCCAAACCCATGACGAGATTTGTCACTATATCACCAGAGCAAACCCCGTGGCGCACAGTACCGTGTGTTTCACTCGGCGTTTTTTTGAACGCGTCGGCAGTTATCCCGACCGCTGCCGCTATAATCAGGATCTGGCGCTGTGGGTTGTTAGCCTGCGGCGGGGCGCGAGGATGGCAAATCTTGAGGTTCCGGTAGTTTGCCTGCGCACCTCGCCGGATTTTTATACACGACGGGGAATGGCACGGGCGGGTAGTGAGTTGCGGGCTTATTGGACGGCGATTTATTATCTGCATGGCTTTAGTTGGCGGTTGGCAGTGCCGGTCGGGCGGTATTTAAGCCGTCTGCTACCGGCGTTTCTGGTGCGGCGGCTTTATCAGGGGGCAGTGCGGCGCTGGGCCTGTCGACCGGTGACACAGCACACCCCGACGGTGAACAACGATGAATAGTGGTGATCTGTTACACGCGCTTAACCGCTCTGTTCGGCAGCCCTCGCGCCAGTTGTGGTTGATGGCCGGGGCGTGGTTGGTGCTGGCGTTGCCGGTGGCGTCACGCGCGACCTGGGGTACGTGGTTGTTCTGGCATTTTGAAAGAGGCTGGCCGCTGGTCATCCTTTGCGCCACGGCGTTTTTGGTCGCGGCAGGGGTTGTTTCACGATTGCAGTTGTTGCCGCGTTCGGGAGGCTGGGGGGGGGCGGTGCTGTGTCTGAGCGTGACCTTTTTGTGTGTCATCTTTATTGTCACTTTTTGGCGTCTATATTATTCGCGTACGTTTCTCGCGGTGATTTATCCGCTAAGTCTGGTGATTCTGCTGGTTGGCTGCCGCAACGGTGGTCGTGGGGCGGTGCGCCGGATGGCGGTCATTCCAGGCGGACAGGGGGAGGCGCTGATGGCCTTGCCCGGTTTTGCGTGGCAGTTACTAAAACGCCCGGAACTTGCCGAACCGGTTGATGGGGTGGCGGTCGATCTGCACCGCGAGTTACCTTTTAAGTGGAGTCTTTTTTTGTCCGACTGCGCGCTGAAAGGGATACCGATCTATCATTCCGCCGTTATTTTTGAAAACGAAACCGGGCGTGCGTCGCTGGCTCATTTTTCAGAGGGATTGCTGGGGGCGGTGCATGGTGCGGCGCTGCACGCTGCATTGAAACGTGTGGTTGATGTGCTGCTGATCGTTACCACCGTGCCGCTTTGGCTGCCGCTGTTGATATGTGTCGCGCTGGCGATTCGTCTCGATTCCGCCGGGCCGGTGCTGTTTTGGCAGACGCGGGTCGGCCAGGCCGGGCAACCGTTTCAATTGGTGAAGTTTCGCAGTATGCTGGCTTCCGCCGAACAGCACGGTAGCGCTTTTGCGCAGCGCCAGGACGATCGGGTGACTGCGGTGGGGAAGATGATTCGTATCTTTCGGATTGATGAACTGCCACAATTCTGGAATGTTTTGCGCGGTGAGATGAGTCTGATCGGGCCGCGTCCTGAACAGACCGCGTTTGTCGAAAGATTTAAAAAAGAAATCCCTTATTACGATTATCGTCATCTGGTCAAACCGGGGATTACCGGGTGGGCGCAAGTCAATCACGGTTATGCGGCAGATAAGGATGCGACGCTACGCAAGGTTGAGTTCGATCTGTACTACATCAAACATCTCTCGTTCTGGCTCGATTTTCTGATTTTTATTAAAACGATGCGGACCGTTGTGACTGGATTCGGAGCGCGCTAGGAAAAGGACTTTATAACGTGGAACAAACGTGGATACTTCCGGTTTTTGCCGGGCTGCTCGGCGCGGTGGTCGGGTCTTTTCTCAATGTGTGTATTTATCGATTGCCGCGCAAGCAATCGATCGTTTCCCCCCCGTCAAGTTGTCCTCAGTGCGGTGCCCGGATTCCGTGGTATCTGAATGTGCCGCTGGTCAGCTTCATGGTGTTGCGGGGACGTTGTTGTGCGTGTAAGACCCCTATTTCGCTGCGTTATCCTGCGATTGAACTTCTTAACGGGCTACTTTTCTGGGTGATTTTTGACCGCTTCGGGATGAGTTGGTTGACACCGGTTTTCTGGCTTTTTTCTGCAGCACTGGTGGTGATTGCTTTTATTGATCTGGAACATCAGATCATTCCCGACGTGATCAGTCTGCCTGGCATTGTGGTCGGTTTTCTTTGTTCGTTCCTTATCCCCTGGTTGTCCTGGTCTGATTCGGCGTTGGGGATTCTGCTTGGTGGCGGCAGTCTGTTTGTGATTGCGACCGGCTACCAGCTGTTGACCGGTCGCGAAGGGATGGGGGGGGGTGATATCAAATTACTGGCGATGGTCGGTGCGTTTATGGGCTGGAAGGCGGTGCTGCCGATCATCTTTCTGGCTTCGCTGCTGGGCACGCTGGTCGGTGTTCCGCTGATGCTGGTGCAGCGCGAAAACGCACGGCTGGCATTGCCGTTCGGGCCGTTTATCGTTTGCGCAACCCTTGTTTTTCTGCTCTGGGGGGGGCTGCTTTTTAATTATTATCTGCGCTTGATCGGATATTCGTAACGATCCCTGTGCATCTCTTGCCGTATAACTTAATATTAATTGCTTGACACTTCCTATAATTATCTTATAATTAGCCAAAATTTACCCTAAATTGGTGTAATTGGACAGGCTAATGACGACAAACAAAGTGAAAGAGATCAGAGAATCCCTGCTGATGAGTAAGGCTGAACTGGCGCGTAAGGCAGGTGTTTCCCCCTTGACGATTGATCGAATCGAGAAGGGGGCACCATGTCGTATGGCGACGATGCGCAAGCTGATTCTGGCGTTTGGTTTGAAACTGGAAGACCGGGAACAGGTTTTCCCTGCCGACGGCTGATGGGGCCTTTGTTTGAATAACTATGGTGGTTTTTTAAAAAGTTATGTTTTTTAAGAAGAAGAAAGACATCGTTGGTTTTGATATCGGCTCAAGCTCCGTTAAGTTCGTCTATTTACGCGAGGCTAAAGGGTCGTATCAACTGGTTGATTTCGGTATGGCAAAATTGTCTGACGAAGCAATTGTCGACAACGCCATTATGGATTCGAGTGCTGTTGTTGATGCCGTGCAGGAGCTGATCGCGACCCATTCAATCAAGGTCAAGAATATCGCAACATCAGTTTCTGGCCATTCGGTTATCATTAGAAAAATTCAGATGTCGATTCGCACTGAGGAGGAGATGGAGTCTTCCATTCAGTGGGAAGCCGAGCAGTATATTCCTTTTGAAATCTCGGAAGTCAATATCGATTATCAGGTTCTCGGTCCCGATGAGAATGATGCCTCACAAATCAATGTTATTCTGGTGGCGGCAAAGAAAGACTTTGTCGGTGACTATCTGGCCGTTTTCAAGGAGTGCGGGTTGACGCCGCTGGTTCTCGATATTGATTGTTTCGCACTGGAAAACGCTTTTGAAGCAAATTATTCGGTTGCTGAAGATGAAATTGTTGCCCTGATCAATATGGGCAGTGAAGCGATGAACGTCAATGTCCTCAAGGGCGGAGCCTCGGTCTTTACGCGTGATATTCAATCCGGCGGCAAGTTATATGATGAAGAGATCCAGAAACGCTTTGGACTGAGTGCCGAAGATGCAGAGCGGGCAAAACTGGGGGAGGAAGTTGGGGGTGCTGATCCCGCCGAGGTCAGACAGGTGATTGATGAGACAACAGAAAATCTGACCCAGGAAGCCCAGCGCTCAATCGATTTTTTCTCAGCGACTTCAGCCGATGAAAAGGTGCAGAAGGTTTATATCGCGGGCGGCGTTGCCAAGGTTCCAAATGTTGTGGAGATGCTTGCTGAAAAGCTTGGTGTTCCCGTTGAAGTTATTGATCCATTCAAACAGATTGCGGTGGATGAGAGTTCTTTTGATCTGGATTATGTGGCAGATGTTGCCCCGATGTACGTGGTCGCGGTCGGTTTGGCGATGCGGCGGTTGGGGGACAAATGATCAGAATAAATCTTCTTCCGGTTAAGGAAGCACAAAAAAAAGAGATGCTGATTGGTCAGCTGGTGATCCTGGCCCTGGCGGTGAGTATCGTTGTCCTTGGCTGTTTGGGCGGTTACCTGTGGTTACAGGGGCAGGTTAACGAACAACAACGGCAGGTCGATGAAAAACAGGCAGAAATTAACCAGCTCAAGAAAGTTCTGGGCGAGGTTCGGGAGTTCGAGAAAAAGCAAAAAGAGTTGCGCGGCAAGCTGGATGTCCTTGATAAATTGAAGGACAATCGCTCCGGTCCGGTGCATCTGCTGGATGAACTGAGCGCTGCTCTTGCTGAAGGTGTCTGGGTGGAGTCTTTCGACGAAAAGGGGGGGGCGATAGCGATCTCGGCGATCAGCTTGTCGCAGGAATCTGCCGCCGTGTTTTTGCGCAATCTGGAGGCATCCCCCTATTTTCAGAACGTTTCCCTGCTGGTGATCAACCAGAAAAACCAGGGGGACGTTGTGCTCCACCAGTTTAAGGTTATTTGTGCGGCTGAGACGCCGCCAAAGAAAAAGTGACAACGATGGACCCACGTATCGAAAAATTACTCAAGCTGCCACTTTATCAACGCTGGATCATCCTTGGTGTGATCTGCGTCGCGATTATTGCGGCCACGGTCTATTTCGTTTATCTGCCGCAGATTGAAGAGTGCGACAAGCTGCAAAAACAAAATGAGGCGTTGGAGACACAACTGGTCAAGGATCGCCGCATTGCCAATAATCTGTCCAAATTCAAGCTTGAATACGAAAAAATGCAGGAACAGCTTAATGATGCCTTGAAAGAGCTTCCCAACCAGCAGGAGTTGTCTGCTCTGCTTACCAGCATTGCCTCGTTGGCCAAGGATAATCGCCTGGAAGTTTTGATGTTTAAACCGGGGAAGGAAGTTCCACAAGGTTTTTACGCCGACGTTCCAGTTTCGTTGAAACTGCTGGGGGCTTATCATGATGTTGCTGAGTTTTTTCAGGCGGTCGGTGATCTCTCGCGCATTGTAAATATCAGCGGACTGAGCATCAAGGAAGGTCGATCGAAGGAACGGGAAGATGTTCTGGCTGTTGATTGTACGGCGACGACGTTCCGTTTTGTTGACAGTGCTGCCCAGGCAGCAGGGAATAAGGGCGGGAAGAGGCGTTAGTTTGATGTGTGCTACTCATTACAGGCTGTTTTTATTGTTATATCTGTGTTTCGCGCTGAGTGGCTGTGGTGACGCCCCGGTGTCGAATCCATCTGCCGATGGTGGGGACAAGGTGCCGGTAAATAAAAACAAACCACCGGTTGTTAAGGAAGAGCAGGAACAAGCGGTTATCGTCAAGTATCGCTATCCACGAATTGACAAGCGCGATCCGTTCAAGCCGCTGGTCGAGGTCAAAAAGAAGGCTCAAAAGTCGCCAGTGCGCGAGTCTGCAGCTGTGCCGGAGGATGAGCTGACACCGTTACAAAAAGTCGATATTGAGAGATTGCGGTTGCTGGGCATTATCGTAGGTAAAAACGCGCCACGCGCGATGGTCGATGCGCCTGATGGGAAATCGTATATTTTGAAAAAAGGAACCAAGGTCGGGAAAAACAATGGCGAGGTTGTTGACATTGCCGCAGAGGTCGTTCTGGTTCGAGAGAGATACCAGGATTTCACCGGCGAAATGCATGAAAATATAGTTGAAATAAGACTTCCTGCGCGGGAAGGAGATCGTTAATGTCAATTTATGGGATGTTCTCTGGGCGGATAAAGGATGTGTTGACGTGCTGTAAGTTGGCGCTTCTGCCGTTGCTTGTACTTGTGTTGATGGTGGGGGCGGAGCGTGGCCATGCTCTTGACCGCGGGACCACGAACACTCTTGAGGATATCCGGGTGAGCACGCAGGATGGCGCGACTGCCGTAGATATCGTCACTGCCATGCCGATTGGCTATCGTTATACCGTCTATGATTCTTTGCAGCCGGTCCGGGTGGTTATTGATTTGCCGGGTACCGATGTGAGCGCGGTTCGACCTGCTGCCGTGAATTCCCCCATTGTCGAAAGCATCCGCACGACCCCATTTGATCTGACTTCGGGGAAACTGGGACGTATCGAACTGCTTCTTTCCCGGAGCGTGCATTATCAGGTAGAACCCGGCCCGAGTGGCTTGTCAATCGTGTTTGATGCCGTTGCTGAGGCTGGTGCTGCCGCAGTGCCTGTTGCCAGCCTTCCGGTTGAAACAACGGCAGCGGCTGTGCCCGTCTCCCCAATCCCGGCGCCGGAAACGATCGCACCCGACACCCAAAAAAAATCAGATTCAAACCAGAGCAGCCCTTCTTCGCCAGGCACCAAAGCGACAAAGATAGAGATTGACGAGCAGATGCTTGTGGTACACATGGACGGTTCTGCCAGTGAGGTCAAATCGTTCTCCCTGGGGGCTCCGCCTCGCTTTGTTGTCGATCTCTTCAGTGTTTCTCCAACCTTCAAGGAACGTGAATTCCCGCTCGGATCGGGATTCAAGCAACTCCGGGTTGGTGTCTATAAAGATAAGCTGCGCCTGGTTCTTGATGCAGCGGAGCGCGTGCCACCGAGTTCTGTGGAGACGGCATCCGGTGCGGTGAGCGTCCGTTGGGGCGAAAACAGAAATACGACGGTTCGCATGCCAGCCCCTTTGGCCGCGACACCGGTAACGATCGAGGCGGTTGATTTTAAAGTGGACAACGGCCATTCAATTCTGGAGATCAGATCGTCGGCCCCGTTCAAAAGCAGTCAACCTGAACAGCATGGAAATATTGTTCAGTTCGGTATTGAAAATGCCCTGATCTCTCAGTTGATTAAACGTGTGATCGATACATCTTCATTCCCCAGTGCGGTGCGCTTGATCACCCCCTATACAGTCACCGACGGCGACAAACAAAATGTTCGCTTTGCTGTTGAGTTGAAAGGCCCGGTCAAATATTCATTTTCTGCGGCCGGCAACTCCCTGAAGATGGTGGTTGTGGATGGTCCCTTTGCAGAGACCGTTCCTGCCCAGCCGAGCACTTTGGATGTGGTGACCTCACGCGACACCGTCACCAGGGCTGCGCGCGTGGCCAGTAGCGAAGACTCCCCAAAGAATGCACCGTCGGGGGCATCAACGGGTGCTGATGAAAACTCGGTTGTGGGGGATGCCGTGCCAGTCGCTGGTACAGAAAAAGCTGATCTTTCACCGCAAGCAATGCAAGAGGGACGTTATATCGGGCAAAAAATCTCTTTGGTCTTTGATAATGCCGATATTCGTAAAATACTTCAGCTGATCGGCGAGGTCAGCGAGATGAATATTATTGCCAGTGACGACGTTAAAGGTTCTGTCACGCTGAGGTTGATCGATGTTCCCTGGGATCAGGCCCTTGATCTGATTATGGAAATTCAGGGGTTGGGGATGATCCCGCAGGGGAATATCCTGCGCGTCATGCCGAAGGAAAAGATTTCCGAAATGCAGCAGAGCGCCTATACCGCTGCGCGGACGCAGGAAAAGATTGAAAATCTGGTGACGGACTATATTCAGGTCAACTACACCGAGTTGAAAAACGTTATTGGTCCGCTGAAGAATATTTTGACGCCGGGGCGCGGTAAAATTGATGAAGACTCGCGAAACAAGCAGATTATAATTACCGATATTCCAAGCGTAGTAGCGAGGGCCCGTGATCTGGTTTCAAAAATTGACACACCGGAACGTCAGGTGCTGATTGAGGCACGTATCGTCGAGGCCAACGCCAGTTTCAGTCGGGACCTCGGCGTGAAATGGGGGCTGTCAAAAACCAATCCGAATGCCGGTTCTAATAATCCAAGTGCAATTAATGTCGGCCTCGGGGGGAGTTTCCTGATTGCTCCGCCGACGGCCGGATCGGTTGGACAGGCTGGTTTTGCAACGGGGATTACCTTTGGCCAGCTTGGTATTGACAGCACCATTCTCGACATGCGTATTTCGGCCCTTGAGTCATCAGGACGGGGGAAGGTCGTTTCGTCACCACGCATTACCACGCTGAACGGTCTGGCTGCCAAGATCAGTTCTGGTACGAAAATCCCCTATCAGTCGACCGATGACAGTGGCAGTGCAAAGACCGAGTTTGTCGACGCGAACCTTTCCCTTAATGTGACGCCGGTGATTAACCCTGACAACAGCGTTATTCTGACAATCGCTGCGTCAAACAGTTCGATCGGCTCGACGGTGAGTACCGGGGCCGGGACCGCACCGAGTATCGATACCAAAGATGCAAATACGACGGTGCTGGTGAAGGATGGACAGACAACAGTTATTGGTGGTATTTTTGTCGAGCAGGAGGTTGAATCGATTGCCGGAGTGCCATTGCTGCAAGATATCCCGATGATTGGACATCTGTTTCAATCGAAGAGCGTACAGAACTCACGTTCCGAACTATTGATTTTCATCACGCCAAGAATTATTGATTAAGCAAACCAGCTGTGATTGACACAAAGGGGACAGGCGTGGAGTCTGTCCCTTTTATTGTCATCCTTGTGGAGCCAGATAATGATCAGATATTTGACTGCCGGAGAGTCGCATGGCCCTGAGCTGACAGCGATTGTTGAAGGAATTCCGGCGCATCTCGAACTAAGTCATGAGGACGTCAACTGTCATCTGGCGCGCCGCCAACAGGGACATGGGCGGGGCGGACGGATGATGATTGAGTCTGATACGGTTGAGTTCACGTCGGGGGTGCGGTGGGGCAAGACCCTTGGTTCGCCGTTGACCCTGAAAATAATCAATCGTGACTGGGTGAACTGGAATCAGAAAATGTCTCCGTTGGCTGGTGACCGGATTGATGGTATCGAGATAACGCGTCCCCGACCCGGTCATGCGGACTTGTCAGGCAGTATCAAATACCGTCAGGACGATATCCGCAATATTCTGGAAAGGTCGAGCGCGCGTGAAACTGCGGTGCGCGTCGCCGTTGGCGCGGTTTGTCAAAAGCTGTTGGCTGCTTTTGCTATCAAGGTTGCCGGGTATGTGACAGAAATTGGCCCGGTTGCAGCCCAGGGGCGTGACATTGATTATGATCTGAAGATCAAACGCAGCGCTGAATCTCCCTGCCGAACGTTTGACCTTGCTGCCGAGCAACAGATGATTGCTGAAATTGATCAGGCCAAAGAGCAGGGGGATACCCTTGGCGGTGTTGTTGAGGTTGTCGTCCTTGGTGCCCCGATCGGTCTGGGCAGTTATGTCCAGTGGGATCGTAAGCTGGACGCCAAACTGGCAATGTCAATCATGAGTATTCAGGCGTTTAAGGGCGTCGAAGTCGGGCTTGGTTTTGCTGCCGCGCGGACTCCTGGTTCCCAGGTTCACGATGAAATTTTCCATGATGGTGAAGGTTACACGCGCACAACGAACCGTGCGGGTGGCATCGAAGGGGGGATGAGCAACGGCGAGGCAATTATTATTCGCGGTGCGATGAAGCCGATCCCAACCTTGTACAAGCCGTTGAAGTCGGTTGACATTCAGTCTAAACAAGCATTTGAAGCAACCGTCGAGCGTTCCGATGCCTGTGCTGTTCCCGCCGCCGCAGTTGTTGCCGAGGCGGTTGTCGCGATAGACATCGCCAATGCCATGCTTGAAAAATTTGGTGGTGATTCAATCGGGGAAATGATGTCAAACTTTCAGCATTACCAACGGTACGTCAGTGAACGCTGATCATACAAAAGAAGTGAGGCAAATGCAGTTGACGGGTGAAAGAGTCGTTGTGGGGCTTGCTGAACGAAGCTACCCGATCCTTATTGGCCACGGTACCCTTGATCATGTTGGAGCGACCTTCCAGTCCGTGTCGTTCCCGTCCCGGGTTGCGCTGATCACTAATCCCACGGTGGCGTCCTTTTATCAGGATCGGGTGGAAAAAAGTTTGCGTTCGGCAGGTTTTGATGTGCTGACGATAACTGTTCAAGATGGTGAAATCTATAAATCGCTGGCAACGCTTGAGTCGATTTATGATCAGCTTATCGCCGCCCGTTTCGATCGCAACTGCGGACTTGTTGCACTCGGCGGGGGCGTGGTGGGGGATATGACCGGGTTCGCTGCCGCGACTTTTTTGCGTGGTATTCCGTTTGCGCAGATTCCCACGACCTTGTTAGCCCAGGTCGACAGTTCGGTGGGCGGCAAGACCGCAGTCAATCACCGCTCAGGAAAAAATCTGATCGGTGCCTTTTACCAGCCAAAACTGGTATTTATCGATGTTGCTACGCTCGCTACTTTGCCGGAAAGGGAGTATCTTGCGGGGATTGCAGAGGTTGTAAAATACGGGATCATCAGCGACCACGATTTTTTTCAGCAGCTCGATGCCGACGCGTTACGACTCCTTGCCCGTGAGCCGGAAGTTCTGGTTGCGGTGGTTAAGAGGTCTTGCCAAATAAAGGCGAATGTTGTAGAACTTGACGAGACTGAAACGTCACTCCGCGCGATTCTTAACTTTGGGCACACGTTCGGTCATGCGGTTGAAACAGCCACGGGTTACGTCGATTATCTGCATGGTGAAGCGGTTGCTGTCGGCATGTTGGTTGCGGCTAAAATCTCGGCGCGGATGGGGTTCTGTACCGCCGCCGATGTGGCAACGATCGAGAGGTTTTTTGAAAAACTCAAACTGCCTGTTACTCCACCGCACTACCCACTGGAGACATATCTGTCGGCAATGATGAGAGACAAGAAGGTCAAATCCGGGGTGTTGCGTATGGCCCTTAATAAGGGGATAGGCGATTGTACAATCGTTGATATCGAACATCCCGAACAGATCTTCGCGCAGGTACTGTCAGGTTCTGGAGCAATGCATGGCCGTTGATTACGATATTCTCTACAAAAAAATAGCCGAATGCACCGAACTGCTGGCAACAAATCGCCAGTCACCGGTTTTTGTTGATCTCTGTGAGGCATATCGACAGCTGGGAATGCTTGAAGATGCCGCTAGTGTTGCCAGGCAGGGACTGGCACTTGTTCCACAAAGTGTGCCGGGGCTGGTTTCGCTGGGGAGGGTTCTTGCTCAGCAGGGCGACCTTTCCGGTGCAGTCGATGTGTTTAGCAATGCGGTGGCTATTGACGGCACTGCAATGCCCGCACTGACCGGCCTGGCTCGTGTTTTGGTGATGCAAGGCAACACGCTTCGCGCTCGCGAGGTCATTCAGCGCGCCGCACAGATCAATCCGCACGATTCAACGGTTAAAAAAATTCTTTCGGCGTTGGGGAATGCCGCAATGCCGCCGCCGTCAGCTACTCCCGCACCGCCCCCTCCCGCAGAACCTGCTACCGAGGGGCATCTTGACCCGATTGCGACGCTGACTATCGCAGAACTCTACGAACGGCAGGGGTTGGTGGAACGCGCGCTTAAAGTGTATCGAGATCTCTTGCACAAGGAACCTGAAAACGAGCTGCTGCGGAGCAAGGTTGCCCGCTTGCAAGACTGTCAGTCTACCGTTTCGGGGGGCACCGAAAATGCAGAAAAGCCTGATAACGCGCCAGGGCAGGAAGCTTCTCCCTCTCAGGTGACCACACCAATTCCTGAAATTAATGGCGTCTATCTCGCTACGCTCAACCGCTGGTTGGACGCTATTCAGCAGAGGAGGGCTCATGTTTGATGAAATCCTTTGTCGCATTGTTGATGAAACAAAAGGTGGCCTCGGTGCTGTCCTGATGGGGTATGACGGCATTGCTGTCGAACAGTACTTTTTGCCGCGAGAAGAGTTCGATTTGCAACTCGTTGCGGTTGAATACGCCAATATCCTCAAAGAAGTTCGCAAGACTGCCGAGATTTTACGTTCCGGTGAAACCGAGGAAGTTTCTATCCGCACCAAGAAATATTATGTGATTATCCGCACCGTGGGCGATGAATACTTTGTGGTTATGACTCTTGAGCGCGACGGTAATTATGGCAAGGCACGCTATCTGCTGACACGTGAAGTGCCACAGCTACTCTCGGCACTGGCCTGAATCAATGAAAATTCTTGTCCTGCATGGCCCCAACCTCAATTTACTGGGAACGCGTGAGCCCGACATCTACGGATCACGGAACCTGGCCGAGATCGACTCCGAGCTGACGGCGTATGCCGCCGCATGCAGCGTGGAAGTGGAGATTCATCAGTCAAATCATGAAGGGATGCTGGTCGATTTGATTCACGCTGCTGCCAGTTCAGGTGTCTCGGGGCTGATCATGAATCCTGGTGCCTATACTCATACCAGCATTGCTTTGCGGGATGCAATCGTCGCTACCGGCATGCCTACCGTCGAGGTTCACCTGAGCAACATCCATGCCCGCGAATCATTCCGCTGCAAGTCGTTTATTGCTCCGGTGGCAGTTGGTCAGATCAGTGGTTTTGGCGCGATGGGGTATCGACTGGCTCTTGATGGGTTGCTTTCCCGTTTGCGATGAAGTCAGATTATTGCCGTGAAGATTTGCTGCACCGCCAGCAGCGGGCGTCTCGACTGTTGACTGACGGTCTGGATGCCGTTGTTTTTTTTGATCTCCACTCAGTGCGCTACCTGTGTGGCTTTACTGGTACCGACGGCGTTGTGGTGGTGTCTGCAGAAGGGGTAGAATTTCTGACCGATTCGCGGTACGTCGTTCAGGCTGCAGCAGAAGTTCTCGCCACGCGGATTACCCGCTATAACGAAAAAAATTCCGGCATTGCTGATTGCCTCAAACGTGTGCAGGCGCAGCGGGTTGGCTACGAGGCGAACGCTATCACCTGTTCCAGCTTCGCAGAACTTGAAAATCAAGTTGACGTTGCCTGGGTCGGCATGTCAGCGGAACTCAACGCAATGCGTGCCTTGAAAAGCCCCGCTGAGATTGCTGCTATTGAATCTGCAACAACCATTTCAGCACAGGCTTTCGCTGCCATTGAACCGTTGCTGACCCCTGGTCAAGTTGAGCGTGACATTGCCCTGGAGCTCGAAATTGAGCAGAGACGGCTGGGTGCCGATGCTCGGGCCTTTGAATTTATCGTTGCATCGGGAGAGCGTGGCGCACTCCCTCACGGGGTTGCGTCAACCAAACGACTGGCAGCCGGTGAACTGGTGACCATCGACTTTGGCTGTCGCTTCGCTGGGTATCATTCCGATGAAACGGTGACGGTTGCCATTGGTGATATATCTGCCCGTTTGCGAACGATTTACGATACGGTCCTCGAAGCGCATGACCGGGCGCTGCAATGTGTTGCTCCGGGAGTGCCACTGCGTGAAATTGATGCGGTTGCCCGCGATTACATTGGCGTTGCCGGTTACAGTGATTATTTCGGTCATGGTCTGGGGCACGGGGTTGGTTTGAAGGTTCACGAAGCGCCGGTGGTATCGCCACGCAGTGAATCTTTGGCCGAAGTCGGCATGGTGTTCACGATTGAGCCTGGAATCTACATTCCGGGGTGTGGCGGGGTGAGAATTGAAGACATGGTTGTGGTGACCGATGACGGTTGTCGGACGCTCACCCGGATTCCCAAAAAATTTCGTTGTTGGGTGGCGTAAATATTATCAAGTCGCTTTTTTTGCATACATCGACTGATCCTGAAAGGAGTAACATCGTGGATATTAAAGATCTGAAAACATTGATAAAGCTGGTCACTGATACGGATATTACGGAGTTTGAAATCGAGAACAGCGAAGAAAAGATTCTGATCAAACGTGGCTCGCAGCCTGAGGTGATTCACATGGCCGCGCCGCAGCAGTTCGCCGCTGCTCCGTTGCCGGTTGCTCCGGCTGCCGCCACTGCCGTTGCGACAACCTCGGCGGCTCCGGTTGTCGCTGCCGACGACAAGTATGAGACGATTACCTCCCCGATTGTCGGCACTTTTTATCGCAAGCCGGGTCCCGATGCGGATTGCTATGTTGAAGTCGGTACCACCGTTGCTGCGGGCGCCACTGTTTGCCTGGTCGAGGCGATGAAGATGTTCAACGAAATTGAGGCGGAATTCAAATGTCGTATCGTTGAAATTCTGAAAGAAGATGCTGCTCCGGTCGAGTACGGTGAAGCGTTGTTCAAAGTTGAGCGGATTTAATTCTCGTTTGCAGCCTCAATCGAAGGAGTTCTAATGTCGATGTTTCATAAAATTCTGATTGCCAACCGTGGTGAAATCGCGTTGCGAATCATTCGGGCTTGCAAAGAACTCGGAATTAAAACCGTAGCGGTACACTCAGATGTTGATAGTGAGGCCCTGCACGTCAAGATCGCTGACGAAAGCGTTTGCATTGGACCCGCTAAAAGCGCAGACAGTTATCTGAATATCAAGGCGATTATCAGTGCCGCAGAATTGACTGACGCCGACGCTATTCATCCCGGTTATGGCTTTTTATCTGAAAATGCCGAGTTTGCTGACGTCTGTGAGAAATGCGGGATCACTTTTATCGGGCCAACTCCGCGGAACATGCGCTTGATGGGCGACAAGATCACTGCCCGACAAACCGTCATCAAGGCCGGAGTGCCGATCCTCCCAGGGACGACCGATGGTGTCAACAGTGTTGACGAAGCGCAGAAGGTCGCTGCTGAAATTGGTTTTCCGATTATTATCAAGGCAACGGCGGGTGGTGGCGGTCGCGGTATGAAGATTGTACATTCTCCGGCTTCGCTGCCCAATGCGTTTGCTGCCGCTCGCACCGAGGCTCTGGCCGGATTCGGTAACGCTGATGTCTACATCGAAAAGTACTGTGAACGTCCCCGTCACGTTGAAATTCAGATCATGGGGGATAAACATGGTAATGTCATTCATTTGGGGGAACGGGATTGTTCCATTCAGCGCCGCCACCAAAAGCTGATTGAAGAAGCTCCGTGTTCAGTGCTGACACCTGAGCTGCGCGAGAGAATGGGGACTGCGGCGGTTGCTGCCGCCAGGTCTGTTTCTTATGCCAGCGCCGGCACGGTCGAGTTTTTGCTCGACAAAGACATGAACTTTTATTTCATGGAAATGAATACTCGGGTTCAGGTTGAGCACCCGGTGACAGAGATGGTTACCGGGATCGACATTATCAAAGAACAGATTCGCTCTGCTGCCGGGTTGCCGCTGCGTTTCAAACAGGAAGACATAAAAATTCAGGGGCACTCCATCGAATGCCGGGTCAACGCCGAAGACCCGGTCAAATTCACTCCGTTTCCGGGTAAAATCAACGGTTATCACACCCCTGGCGGGATGGGCGTCCGTGTCGACAGCGCGGTTTATGATCAATATACCGTTTTGCCACACTACGATTCGATGATTGCCAAGCTGATTGTTCATGCGGAAACCCGTGAGGAAGCGATCAAACGCATGGCACGGGCACTTGATGAATATATTATCGAGGGGATCAAGACGACGATCCCGTTTCATCGTAAAATTATGGCGAACAAAGATTTTATCGATGGCGACATTGATACCAGTTTTCTGGAAAATGTCATCCTCTAGTCTTTTTTTGTCGTGATGTCGCGCTGGTCCTGGCGGTTGATTCGTAGCGGATATCTGACCGCCAGTGACAACATGGCCCTCGATCAGGCGTTGCTTGAGTCGGTGTCTGCCGGTATCTCTGAACCGGTGCTGCGCTTCTATCGATGGGCACCTGCTGCGGTGACGATTGGCTACGCGCAGCCGTCCAGGACGGTTAACCTTGCCGCCTGCCGCAGGTTGGGGATTGATGTTGTGCGGCGCTGCACCGGCGGTCGCGCGGTCTTGCACGGCGACGAAGTCACTTACTCGCTCATTGCCCCGGAGCGAGGTGCTTCGTTTCCGGCCGATATTCTGGGCAGTTACCGAAGAATAGCCGACGCACTGCTCGATGCACTTGATGATTTGGGGTTGCAGGCGACGCTGTCTCCTGGGCGTGAGCGTCATACCGCGAGCTTGAGATATTCCAGTGCCTGCTTTATCACCCCCTCCAGCTATGAACTTGTGTATGACGGGTGCAAGATAACCGGCAGCGCTCAAAAACGTAACGGCTCGGCTTTTCTGCAACACGGGTCGATTCCGCTGATGCTTGATCCCTATTTACTGAGTTGCGCGCTTAACCCGGATGATTGCGATCACCATGCCGCTGCTGTTCACTTCAAGAGTAAAATCGGTTGGCTGAATCGCTGGCTTGCCTGCCCAACAACTGTATCTGCGGTCGAGACGGCGCTGATTGCGGCATTTGTGCGACATTTCGATTTTCCCATGATTGAATGCGCCCCGACCGCTGCTGAACTGGAAAGGATGCGCCAGCTCTCAGCGACACGCTACGCAAAGATTCTTGTTGGCAAAGCGGAAGCAGTTACCAGACAGAAGGAATGATTATGAATTCACAATTAGCGCGGATGATCCTGTTGTTTTCGGTTGTGGTGCTGTTGGGCATGGGTGGTATGGGCGGTGTGCCTGAAGGAACAATTCCCGAAGTCAAAGAAAATTATTCTGCCCAAATCGTTGATCGTGAGGGGGTCGTTACCGCCGTTGAGAATTTTTCAATCGACGGTAATCTCTATCTGGTTGGTATGCGGGGCCAGGGGCAGGTAACTGTTCCGTTGCGCGATTTGAAGAAAATCGAGTTCGGCAATGTTGACGCGGATAATGTGCAAGTTCGCTGTGTGCTGCGTGATGATACCTCGATTGATCTGAAGATCCGGCGGCGCTCAATTTTTTATGGCAAGGGCGATTTTGGTGTTTTTCAGATTTATGCGCGACACATCAAGCAGATCGTTTTCCCCTGAATCGAGGCTTGTGGCACTGGTTGTATTTGTTTCATCTGTTCGACAGCGTATGGCATTCCCCCGAAAGTTCTGAACAAAGATGACCTTGCGTCTTGGTTGCATCATCTACACGAACTGCGTTCCGTTTTTTCACTTTATTCGTGAGGCCGGTTTCGGCGGAGAGATTATTCCAGGGGTTCCCGCAGAACTGAATCGCTTGCTCGCTTGCGGCGCGATCGATGCCAGCCCTTCGTCGTCGTTCGAATATGCACGTAACTGGCGCAATTATGTTCTCCTGCCTGATTTGTCGGTGAGTGCTGATGGTCCGGTGTGGAGCGTTTTATTATTCAGTGAAAAATCACCTGAACAGCTCGATCCGCTGACGAAAATTGCGATTACCGGCGAATCGGCATCATCTGTCAACTTGTTGCGAATCCTCCTGCGTGAATATTATGGCTGGGCTAATGTTTGCACCTATGTCCCCAGTGAGCCGCTTGAGCAGATTGTTGCCTCCGGACGGCCTGCCCTTCTCATCGGGGATCGTGCCCTGCGGTGTGCATATACGACAAATTGCCGTGCCTTTGATCTGGGCGCGATGTGGAAAGATTTAACCGGCCTGCCCTTTGTTTTTGCTTTATGGATTGTCCGGCGTGAATTTGCTGAAAAAAACGCAGTCGCGCTCGATTTATTGAGAAAACAGTTGCAGCAGGCCAAAGAGAAAGCCTTTTTGCAGTTGTCACTCCTGGCCAGGCGGACGGGCGAAGCAACGGCCATGACTGAAAAACAACTTGTTGAGTACTGGCGCCTGATCGAGTACGGGTTGCCTGCGTCCTGTTTGGAGGGGATGCAGTTGTATTTTCGGATGGCGGCAAAATACCAATTGCTTGATGATGTGCCGGAAATACGTTTTGCCTGCTGATAAGCCGTATTTTATTGACAGGGTGGAGGGAATAAACTAAAAAATAGCACATTTGCCTGGGTGGTGGAATTGGTAGACACTGGGGACTTAAAATCCCCTGACGGAAACGTCGTGCGGGTTCGATTCCCGCCCCAGGTACCACTAGACAGTTCAATACCGTTCAAGAAAGTACAGGAAACCCGCTAACCATGCGGGTTTAGCTGTTTTTAGCGTCCGATGTTGCCCAGTTGAATGTGCTGACCTTGATCAGGTTTTGGTAAACAACGTCGTTCACGTTTAATTCAGGCATAAGGACTCTCTTCAATTTTCACTCAACCGCCGAAGTCATCAAAGCGGATCATCACCGGATCGACACCGAGGCTGTCGAGCATTTTTAAAACGGCCGTGGCCATCATCGGCGGGCCGCACAGATAATATTCCACCTCGGTCGGATCGGGATGGTCCTTGAGGTATTCGTCGTAGGCCACCTGATGAATAAACCCGGTAGAACCACCCCAATGGTCGTCCGGCTGCGGGTCGGAGAGTGCGACGTGGTAGCTGAAGTTGGGGAAGCGCTTTTCCAGATCGCGGAACTCTTCATCGTAAAACATTTCGATCTTTGAACGTGCCCCGTACCAGAAGGTGATCTTGCGGGAGGTGTTTTCGGTCAGCAGCTGGTGAAAAATGTGCGAACGTAGCGGGGCCATGCCGGCGCCGCCGCCAATGAAGCACATCTCGCGGTCAGTGTCCTGGATGAAAAACTCGCCGAAGGGGCCGCTGAAGGTGACCTTGTCTCCCGACTTGAGCATGAAGAGATACGATGAGGCGATTCCCGGCGGCAGCTCGGCACCTGGCGGCGGGGTGGCGATGCGCACGGTGAAACGCAGGTCGTCCTCTTCGGGGGTGTTGGCCATCGAGTAGCTGCGGTACTGATCCTCGTCATTTTCGGCCACAAGTTCCCAGAAATTGAAATGGTCCCATACCGGGCTGAAGCGCTTTGGCACGTCGATATCCCGAAACGAGCGGCGATACGGCGGGATGTCAATCTGCACATAACTGCCGGTCTTGAAGTCGAGATGCACCCCGGGGTCGAGCTTGATGCGCAGTTCCTTGATGAAGGAGGCGACGTTGTCGTTGGAAACGACGGTGGCAGCGTATTTGGTGATGCTGAAAATCTCGTCCGGGATGCGGATGCGCAGATCTTCACGCACCTTCACCTGACACGCCAGTCGCACGTGATCCAGCCGTTCGGCGCGGGTCAGATGCGGCAGTTCGGTCGGCAGCAGCTCGCCGCTCCCTGCCAGCACCTGGCACTTGCAGTAGCCGCAGCTCCCTTTACCGCCACATGCCGAGGGGAGATAGATCTCGTTCTGAACCAGAGCGGTCAGCAGCGTTTTCCCCGCCGGGGCGGTGATTTCGTGCTCCGGGTCGTCGTTGATGTTGACCCGCCGTTCCCCCTTGGGGACGACCTTGGCCTCCACCAGCAGCAGTATGGCGACCAGCGTGAGCAGGATAGCGAGCACGACGGCCAGGGCGATGGTCAGGGTTGCGAACACAGCGTGCTCCCGTGGCGACTAGAGTGAAATTCCGGCGAACAGCATGAAGCCGATCGACATCAGGCCAGTGATGATCATATTGATGGCAAACCCGCGTAAACTTTCCGGGACATCGGCATAGCGCAGCTTGTGGCGGATCGTCGCCATGGCAATAATTGCCAGCGCCCACCCCAGCCCTGAACCGACACTGTAGACAAGCGTTTCGGTAAAGGTGTAGGCACGCTCGACCATGAAGAGCGACACGCCGAGGATCGCGCAGTTGACGGTGATCAACGGCAGAAAGACGCCGAGATTGGTGTAGAGCCCCGGCGAAAAGCGGTCGATGACCATCTCCAGCGCCTGGACGATGGCGGCGATGGTGGTGATAAAGAGGATCAGCTTCAGGTAGCTGAGGTCGACGCCCTCCAGCCCGGCCCACGCCAGCGCCCCCGGTGCCAGCAGCGTGTGATAAATCAGCCAGTTGACCGGGGCGGTAACGGTGAGGACGAAGACCACCGCAACGCCGAGGCCGGTGGCGGTCCTGACGTTGTTGGAGATCGCCAGGAATGAACACATGCCGAGGAAATAGGCGAGCAGAATGTTGCCGACAAAGATCGAATTAAGCGCGATGCCGAGGAGATTTTCCATCCGTTACCGCCGTTTCATCATGATGCTGTTCTGCAGCCAGACAAACAGCCCGATCAGAATAAACGCTCCCGGTGCCAGCAGCATCAGGCTGTTGTCGACATATCCCCACTGGTAGAAAAGAGCGGGCATGACCGGGTAGCCGAGGAGCGTTCCCGACCCGAGCAACTCACGAAAAAAAGCCACCCCGATCAGCAGCGATCCGTAACCGATGCCGTTGGCGACGCCGTCCATGAAGGAGGCGAAGGGCGGATTCTGCAGGGCGAACCCTTCCGCCCGTCCGAGGACGATACAGTTGGTGACGATCAGGCCGACAAAGACCGACAATTGCTTGCTGACCCCATACATGAACGCTTTGAGGAGCTCGTCGGCAACGATGACCAGCGTGGCGATGATGGTGATCTCGACGATGATGCGGATGTTGCGCGGCAGTTGATGTCGCAGCAACGAGATAGAGAGATTGGACAGCGAGACGACGAAGATCAGCGCCAGACTCATGACGATGGCGGTCTTGAGCTGGACGGTCACGGCCAGCGCCGAACAGATGCCGAGGATCTGCCTGGAGATCGGGTTCGTCTCCCACAGCGCCTTGCCGATCTCCTTGAGTGATTTGCTTTTGCGGATGGCGGTCCACGGTGAACGCGATTGACAGCTCATCGTTTGGCCTCCCCTTCTTTTTTGTTGTCACTTCCGGTCGGGTCGGATGGTACGGCCACCCGGTTGCCCCGGAAACGGATCGACACCGGTTCATAGTTTTGCAAGATACTCCTGATGTCGTCGGTCATAAAGCGCCCGGTCATCGTTGCCCCGGAGATGCCGTCAACCATGTGGCTGCGACGCGTCGCCGGCAGATCCGGCGGGACGCTCCCCTTGGCGATGGTGATCGAGACGAAGTTGCCAGCGACATCGACAATCTTTTTACCGACCCAGTTTTTGCGGAACCATTCTTTTTCAATCTCGCCGCCGAGCCCCGGCGTCTCGACATGCTTGTAAACTGTAAACCCGGCGATGGTTGAACCATCCTTCTCGATCGCCAGATAACCGTGAATCCGGCCCCACAGGCCGCGGCTGTTGATCGGGACGATATAGGACGCAATGCGATTGTCCCGGAGGTAAAGGTAGAGCGGTACATCACTCTCGCCCCGCATCGACTCCGGAACCAGCTCGCCCTGATTATTGACCCAGTAGCGGTGGATATTTTCCTGATAGAGGGCTTCGATTTCGCTGCCACGGTAGTCTCGCCCCTCGTCGAGCAGATTGACCGAGCGCAGCAGGTTGCTGTAGCGATCGATCAGGGCGTTACGCGCCTGACGCTCCTGGAGTCCGGCCGATACGCCGGTCAGCAGGACGGTGCAGACGACGCCGAGCAGCGTCGCGATCAGCAGCGTTCTGATGTTGCTAGACATTCGTCACCCGTTTACGCAGTTGCCACCTGATTTCGAGCTGATCGAAGAGCGGCGCGAAGAGATTCATGAACAGGATCGCCATGCCGATCCCTTCGGGAAACGCCGGATTCATCACCCGGATCAGCACCGTCAGCGCGCCGATGCAGAATCCGTAAACCCATTTCGCCGCAGGCATGTGGGTCGCTGACACCGGATCGGTTGCCATGTAGGCGAAGGCGAACATGCTCCCGCCCATCAGCAGATGCTGATAGGCGGGGAGGGTATAGTAAACGGGGGTTCCAGCTCCGGCGGCGAGGTTGAACAGGAATCCGGTAACCAGCAGGCCGCCGACGCAGCCGAGAATAATTCGTGCGCTGGCGAGCCCGAGGACGATCAGGAAGATCGCTCCGGCGATACTTAACAAGGTTGCAGTGCCGCCGATGGTGCCGGGGTAGAGGCCCAAGAGCAGCTTGATGGCGCTGTACCCATGGTCGACAAAGGCGGCGTGGAGATCACTGCCGCGCTCGGCGGTCGCCGCCAGTGCCAGCGGCGTGGCACTGGTGATACTGTCGACGGTCGCCGGTCCCGCGACCTTGGCGACCCAGATGGCGTCGCCGGAGTTCTGCACCGGGTAGGCAAAGTAGAGGAACGCCCGCCCGGTCAGCGCCGGATTAAGGAAGTTGCGTCCGGTGCCCCCAAAAATCTCCTTGCCGATCACCACACCGAACGAGATGCCGAGCGCCGCCTGCCAGAGCGGAATCGTCGGTGGCAGGGTGAGGGGAAAAAGGGCGCAGGTAACCAGCACCCCCTCGCTCATCTCATGTTTGCGGATGGTGGTGAAGACCACCTCCCAGCCGAAGCCACAGAGGAAGACCACGGCGATGATCGGCAGCGCGGTCTTCAGGCCGTTGAGTGCCACCGGCAGGAGTTCGGTCGACAGCCCGGCGGCGAGTTGGGACTGATAGCCGACATTGTAGATGCCGAACAGATAGTGGGGGAGCAGCGCGAGGATGACCAGCATCATGAAGCGCTTGGTGTCGAGATAGTCGCGGATATTCGGGGCGAAGCGAGTGACGCTGGCCGGGGCGTAAAAGACCGTCTCGATACTTTCGTAGAACGGCCAGAAACGCGCCAGGCGCCCCCCTGCCTCGAAATGCTTCCGCGTCCGGTCGAAGAACAGCTCAAGCCATTTCATCGTTGCCCCTGTTCCTTGAGATAGTCACGTTTGGCGGTTTTGAACGTTTGCACGAGCTCTATCTTGGCCGGACAGACGTAGGAGCACAACCCGCATTCAACACAATCGAGCAGGCCGTGCTCAAGGGCTTCTTCGACTGCGTCGGCGTGAAGTGCCTTGTAGGTAAAGTGCGGCAGGATGTCGACGGCACAGACCCGCGAACAATAGCCGCAGGCGATGCAGGCGCGCTCGCCGCCATGTTTATTGCAGTCGGTTGACAGTGGCTGGCGATGGAGTGCCGACAGAAAGGCCCGCGAGTAGCTCGGTTTGCGGTAGCCGGGAAGGAAGAGGCCGAACAGCTCGCCCTTGCTGTCCCCCTCCGGCAGCAGGTTGAGGGCGGTGGCATAGAGGCCCAGATGCGATTGCGGCTCGCTCCGGGTGCCGGTCAGCAGTCCTCCCTGGATCCAGCGCAAGCTGGCGCTTTCGGTTGAGGTGGTCACGGCCAGGTCGGCCAGCGGCGCTCCGAGGCGGGTACGCAGATGGCCGGGGTGCGCGACTCCCGATCCCGCGACCGAGACCAGCCGGTCGATGGGGTAGTGTCCCGTGCGCAGCAATGCCGCGATCAGCAGCAGGTCGTGCCCGGCGATATACCAGCAGCGGTTCTCGCTGGCATCCTCTTTCAGACGGTAGAGCAGGGTGCCGGGGTCGCCCGCCGGATAGAGGCCACTCCAGGTCAGGTTGACGGTCCCGGCGAGCAGTTGCGTCACCGCGCTGTTGGCGCGGGCAGCCACATGTACCGGCCCGTCAGTTAGCCGCCGGAGGATGTGCAGACCGAAAGCGAAGTCCTCTTCATGCCCTGTCAGGTAGATGGCGGGGTCAGGTTGAAACGGTTCGTCGCTGCCGAGAGTGACAACGATCGCCGGGGGGATGCTGTCGGGCTGTGGGTAGTCGCGCCACGGCAGTTCGCGCAGCAACGGCCAGACGCCGCCGTCGAGCAACGCCCGGACCAGCAGCGGGCGATCAAGGTGGTCGAGTTGCGCACTGTCGCAGGGGGGGAAATCAATCCGCTCCTCGGTGGTGTCAAGCTTGATGATGATCGCTTCGATTGCCCGGCGCGGACCGAAGCGGATCGCGTCCACCGTGCCGCCACCAGGGGAAAGGAAACGGACATCCGGATTGCGCTTGTCCTCAATCAGCACGCTGCCGATCTTGACCCGCTCACCCTCTTTGACTTTGAGACGTGGCTTGATAAAGGGGATGGCGGTTGGCAGCAATGCAACCGTTGCCGGTTTTTCGAGAGGCTCCACCGTGGTGGCCGGTGCGCCGGAGATGGCCAGCTGGTAGCCCTTAGGGCTGTTGATGTGGGTACAATTTTTCATCGATTACGTCGTTGGTTGTGAGCAGATGTCATGGCATATTCAACCACAGTTTACCCTTAACTGAGGCTGACGGCAACCGGACAGGTGTTAATCATGCTTCGTTGGCCAGCGCCAGAAGCGCGCCAGCACCACCTGGATGCCGAGCATTTGCCAGCCGTTGCCGCCGATGGCGACGAAGATCAGGGTACCTTCGATCACCGCGTGACAGGTGAGGAGAAACCAGCCTATCATGAATAGTTCGTTTAATTTATTTCCAGAAACTGCAAGGCAAGAGAAAGATCTTTTCGAGTCTGATGTACTGTCCCCGGCCCCCCTCTTTGAAAACCATCCTTCTCAATAACCCCATTGACCGGTAGCTGGTGCCGTTATACAATGATTCCAGATTGCCATCACGTTGTGGTGGCGTGAGACGAGGGAGTAGCTATGCAGCAGATCCTGATTGATACCAACTTCTACGTGGCTTTCAAACGGAAGCAGGAATCGGTTTTGACCCGGTTTCGTCAGGCGGAATATATCGGCGTGAGCACGGTCGTACTCGGCGAGTTACTGGCTGGCTTTCGTTGCGGGAGCCGCGAAGCGGAAAATCGTCGAGAGCTCGACCAGTTTCTGGATTCTCCCCGCGTCAAGGTGCTGGCCATCGACGAAGAGACAGCTGAATTCTACGCCGAGATTTTTCGTGCTCTGCGTGAAAAAGGGCGACCGATTCCGTCCAATGACCTGTGGATAGCGGCGACCTCGCTGCGACACGGACTAGCGCTCGCTACCCTGGATGAACATTTTCGATCCATCGACAGCCTGCTGCTGGTCGAAAACCAATAAGGAGACCGTCATGGCCAACATGACTTTGCGCGGTATCGACGAACAGATGGCCCAAGCCCTGAAGGAGCGCGCTAGCCAGGAAGGATCCAGCGTCAATGCCGTGACTTTGCATCTGCTGCGAAAATCGTTGGGTCTGGAAAAACGTAAGCGTTGCGCGACCTACAGCGATCTCGACCACCTTGCCGGGACCTGGAGCCAGGAGAATGAAGATGAGTTCAAGCGCAACACGGCTGTTTTCGAGCGGGTTGATGAGGAACTCTGGAAATAATTGAGAAGATCAATAGGGGGCCCCCTGCATATTTCAAACAACGAACATTAGGGGGACGTTGTTAACTTTGTAAACCACGAACATTAGGGGGACGTTGTTAACTTTGTAAACCAGAAACAACGGCCTGTAAGTTCCGGCTCCGCTGATAGATCTCTTCGCCCCTTCGCGCGGCCAGACTGACTCCGGCGCGACTGATGTTCAACATTCTCGCAACCGCCGCGCCGCTCATCCCCATTTTAACGACAGCAACATAGCATAATGCGCCCCTGGCAGCGGACACCTCTTTTCGTTTCCCCCCTTGCCACAAGGATGCCGGTTCGATTGAAAATATTGGCGCAATGGCGCTGATAATTTCTTCCAGTGATACGCGGCCAAGTGCGATGTCGGTGGTTTCCGTCATCAGCTGCAGTTGTTCCACAAAGTTTCCGCTCCCGAGAATTCTTTCATCGTATGCTTCCGGCTCTTTTGAGCCTGACAGTTTAAGGGATCGACGCAATCCGCCACCAACCAATTCGTCTCTTTTTCCCTGATTTATTCCGTCCTCGATAAAAGTTCGATACTGTTTCCGGGCGCGTCCCTTTTTACTGTCGAACATCTGGAGGAGCTCATCTGCGTTCTGTCCCGCAAATTCTGCATGACCCATAATGACACCATGTCCAGACCATCGGTATGAATCCAGCTCGTCGATGGATTCAGCCAGGCCGACCCGCAGGGGATTGAGGTGAATATAGCGAACAAGCTCAAGAAGATAGGCGTCTTCCTCGCAAACAATTGATTTGTAGCGATTTTGAAAGAGGTGCCCGCTTCGTTGATGGCGACGATTGAAGACCACGGCATAGCCTGTCAACAAGCGCCGCATGAATAGGGAAAGTTTGGTCGACTGGGGGCGAAGGAGTAAGTGGAAGTGATTGGACATCAGCGCCCAGGCAAGACATTCGGTTCCGGTTGCGATAAGCAACTTCGACAAGCGTTCAACAAACAGTGCTTTGTCATCGTCACCGAGAAAAATGTTTCGCTTTTCGATGCCGCGCACCATCACATGTTGGAGAAGGCCGGGGATATCAATACGGGCTGTTCTTGGCATGAATGGGAGGATAGCACTGGGAAGCAATTAAGTCAACCAACTTAACTACGTCCCCCTTTTTTATTGACAACTTGGTAGCCAGACTCCACCATATTTGCTGCCTTTGGTTTTATGTGTCCAAATCGAAATCGCTATCGGGATCGAAATCGTTCTTGCCACTGCCAAACTGCATGCCGTGATAAAGTGCGCCGGGAAAATGAAGGCGGGATTTACCAGCCATGCAAAAGATTATCCGAATCTTTCAATCTTGGAAGCCCATTGATTTCCTTTTGTGAGATTCACTGGGGAGGTTATTTTGTTGATATTTTTCTTGAGTGACGGGCGGGAATGGATTAGGGTGTGTGAACATTAATCGGTTGAGGGTGTGCAATGGGTTGGGATCTGGAGGAAAGATTGAAGCCGTGCTTGCTGTTGATAAACAACAGTGCGGCTTTTTTGTTGGCTCTAAATGTCAAAATATCAGCTACGCTGGCGTCTCGGTTTGTTTTGGATGGGCGGAGAGTTAAATAAATGTCCCCGGAACTCCTTGGATGAATTATGAAAAATCTTGAAATTTCACTCCCTCTTGTTAATGGGAAGTTGCTTGATACCCACTACGGTGAAATTAGTGGCAAGAACCTAATCCACGAGTTTATTGGTGACGGCACCAGCCCACCACCTAAGAGAATGCGGCTACAAGTTACTACTGAGTCAGGCAAGGTTGTGGTCATAAACATCCCCTACGATGATAACAGCGACGCCTCTATTTATATTGATGATGTAGAGCTATAGTAACTGCCACCTGTGACCATTATAACTGTCGCTCGTGCGGTTGATGAATGGTTGGATGAAAAATAAATAAATAAATCTATCAGTAAGAAACTAACCGAATATGAATAAAAAAACTGGGAGAAAACATGAGGAAAATTTTTGCTTTTATAGTTTCATTGTTGTTTTTTATTACAATCTGTTCTTGTGATAACACTGACAAAGAAGCAAGAAATAGACTGAATAGTGCAAGGGTTCTTATCGCAAATAACCAGCTTGAAAAAGCGGAAATTTTACTCGAAAAAATACATACTGAAAATTCAAATACAGAAATTTCGAATGAGGCACTTAATGATTTGTCGTCAGTAAGGAGAAGTCTTTTAGAGAAAAGAGAAAATTTAGCGTTACATACTGTTGAGAGTTTAAGAAGAAAGATTGAAGAATACTATTCTTTAGAAAACAAATATCCATCATCTATTAGAGAACTTGAAGGGAAGGTTGAAATTGAAAGTATAGATAAAAATATTGAAGCGCTTTATTTATATGGCGATGAAGGAAATGTTATACTGATAGGTTTTTACAAATATGGGAATATTGCTTATAGTCACGCAGGATACAAAGTCGTTGAGACTGACATTCAAAAAGTAAGGGACGCTTTAGAAAAAACAACTCCTATTGAGACATACAAAGGAATTAAACAGCTAGAGTAATCCGATTCATCCGCAGAATCTGTGGGTGACCACCGGTTCAGGCAATTCACCAAGTGTAA
>JAHYIW010000023.1 GCA_019429445.1 Desulfuromonadaceae bacterium | reverse complement strand
CACTCAAACGTGAATTCGCCAGTGAGAATGGCACGGAACTCAATGCTATTCTGCCTAAAATGAGCCCGCTGAATCCGCAGTATCTGACCAAAAAGCAGAGCGTGTTTCAAAAGATCGCCGCGTTTGTAGAGAAATTTAAAGGCGTGGGGGGAATAGTATGATCTAATAACTTCTGAGAAAAGTCATGCATATTATAGCAGTATTGTCGAACGCAATTTCTGCTGCGCTCCAATAAATGGAAGCCACCCCCTGCCCCCCTTATGCAACATGATCTAAATCAGTGTCAATCACACATCTTAGGGGTAACTTTAGGGGTGACAGTAGTTTTATTAAAACAAATCTTCTTTTAATTACATACACTTGAAAGATTTATTATACTCCCATCTGCCCCGCCAATCCTCCACCACAGGTTGCACAATAAATCTTTCTGGTTATCCCCTTCCGCTCAGTCCGTCTGGTGGAGAAGAAAATAGGTGTAGAAAAAAATCAGAATCGTCCTCCCCAAAGGGTTACCTCCGGGCCCGGTCATCATCACCTTCATCACTGCCGCTCCAGAAAGGTGCGCAACATGGCGCTGCTCTTGCGCACAGTGAGGACGATGACGATTTCCAGGGGTTTGCTCAGCATGACAGTCTCCGCGACTAAAAATTCCGGGAGATTGCCTGACCTACAGTGGCTGGCGTTGTAGCATTGAGCGCTTGCCATTTTTCTTGAATTTCTTTTTTCATTGCGCTATAAACAAACGTTCGTTTGGTTTTACGGGATTTCACTTGTTGGTAACGGCAAAAGCAGGGAGGTTTGTATACATGAAGCAGAGTTCGAGAAAAGATGAATTTTTAACGAAGGCGGTCTGGAGAGGAGTTACAAACCCTGGTCCACGTAATTCTTTGCGGGGCCTGCTGTTATTGCTGCTGCTCCCGGGGTTGATGCTTATCGGTTGCGACCGCGCGTCGCAGGGTCCGCCGCCTCGTCCGACTCCGCAAGTCTCCTTTGTGGTGATGCAGCCGGAAAAAATCATGCTGTCAACAGAATTGCCCGGTCGCACCTCGGCCTTCCGGGTCGCGGAAATCCGCCCCCAGATCAGCGGTCTGATCCTGAAGCGGTTGTTTGATGAAGGCTCCATGGTCAAAGCCGGGCAGGTGCTTTACCAAATGGATCCCGCACCGTTTCAGGCCGCGTTCGCCAACGCACAGGCCGCCCTTGAACGATCCGACGCAAATCTGGCAGCAATCAGGTCGAAAGCGGAGCGTTACAGAAATGCACTGGCCGAAAAAGCCGTCAGCCAGCAGGCCTACGATGAAGCGGTCGCCGGCTTGGCCCAGGTCGAGGCTGATATTAAATTTTACAAGGCGGTATTAGAAACAGCGCGCATCAACCTGAATTACACCAAAATAGTCGCGCCCATCTCCGGCCGCATCGGCAAATCCAACGTGACTGACGGCGCCATTGTCACGGCGTACCAGCCCATGGCGCTGGCGACCATTCAGCAGCTCGACCCAATCTTTGTCGATATACCCCAGTCTACTACAGAGCTGTTGCGTCTGAAGCGGCGTCTTGAGGACGGCCGCCTCGCGCGATACGAAACGGATCATAATTCAGTCAAAATTATCCTTGAGGACGACACCCCATACCCTGAGGCAGGAATCCTTGAATTCAGCGATGTCACTGTTGATCCAACCACGGGCTCGGTCATCCTGCGGACGGTTGTCCCCAATCCGAACAGCACACTTCTCCCCGGCATGTTCGTCAGGGCGATTGTCAGGGAAGGCGTCAACGAGCGGGCTCTCCTCGTCCCGCAGCAAGGCGTGTCCCGCGATCCCAAGGGCAATCCCTATGCCCTGGTCGTGGACGCGGAGAGCAAGGCCGCCTTCCGGCCGCTGACGCTTGATCGGGCCATCGGCGATAAATGGCTGGTTTCGGCCGGTCTTTCTCCGGGCGACAAGGTGATCGTCGAGGGATTGACGATGCTGCGTCCGGATACGTCGGTCAATGCAGCCCCCTTCGCCCCTTCCAACGCCGAAAAGCCCCTTGCTGCCGGTAACGCCTCAGCCGACAGGCCCGGGAGCCAATTGCAAAATCGCGGTGAAGGAGGAAAGTGATGCTGTCAAAATTCTTCCTTGACCGACCGGTCTTCGCCTGGGTTATCGCCATCGTGATGATGACGGCCGGCGGGCTGGCGATCTACGGTCTGCCCGTGGCGCAGTATCCGCCGATCGCCCCGCCGTCCATCGCCATAGACGCCTTCTTTCCCGGCGCCTCTGCCGAGACGGTGGAAAACACCGTCACCCAGATCATCGAGCAGAAGATGACCGGTCTGGATGACATGCTCTATCTTGCAGGCACCAGTTCATCGTCAGGGGCCGCCAGAATCGAGCTGACCTTTGGACCAGGCACCGATCCGGATGTCGCCTGGTCCAAAGTGCAGAACAAGCTCCAGCTTGCCATGGCCAGCCTGCCGGACGTCGTGCAGCGCCAGGGCCTCAAGGTCAGCAAATCCACCCGGAACTACCTGATAATTGTTGGTCTTACTTCCGAAGACGGCAGTATGGACAGCAGTGATTTGCAGGATTATGCCCAATCCAACCTGGAAAAAGTGCTCTCCCGGGTGCCCGGCGTTGGCGAAACCATGAACTTCGGATCCCAGTACGCCATGCGGGTCTGGATCAATCCGGACAAGCTGGTCAGTTACAGTCTGACCATGGGAGATGTAATCCAGGCCCTCAGGGGCTATAACGTCGAAGTGTCCGCCGGTCAACTGGGTGGGGCGCCGGCGGTTGACGGGCAGCGCTTGAACGCATCCATCATCGTGCAGCATCTGCTCCAGACTCCGGAGGAATTCGCGACAATTCCCATCCGCACCAATGCCGACGGATCGGTGGTGCGCGTCAGTGACATTGGTTACACCGAGTTGGGAAGTGAGCGTTACGACAGCATTGCAAAATACAATGGCAAACCTTCGACCGCCATGGCGATCCGGCAGGCCGCCGGCGCCAATGCCTTGGAAACGGCCGACGCCGTCAAACAGAAAATGGAGGAAATGAGCGGATATTTCCCCCCTGGAATGAAAGTTGTTTACCCCTATGACACGACCCCTTTCACCAAGGTGGCGATCGACGAGGTGGTAAAGACCCTTTTTGAGGCAGTCTTTCTGGTCTTCGTCATTATGTACCTCTTCATGGGGACCTTCCGCGCCACTCTTATTCCCATCATCGCGGTGCCCGTGGTTCTGCTGGGCACATTTGGCATCCTGGGACTTTTCGGATTTTCCATCAACATGCTGACCATGTTTGCCATGGTGCTGGCCATCGGCCTCCTGGTCGACGACGCCATTGTGGTGGTGGAGAACGTCGAGCGGATCATGGCCGAGGAAGGGCTCTCCCCCCGCGAAGCCACCGCCAAATCGATGGATGAGATCACCAGCGCCCTGATCGGCATCGGTCTCGTCCTTTCGGCGGTATTCGGCCCCATGGCCTTTTTTCCAGGTTCCACCGGAGTCATCTATCGTCAGTTTTCCGTGACCGTCATTTCGTCGATGCTCTTGTCGGTTGTCGTGGCCCTGGTCCTGACACCCGTGCTCTGCGCGACCTTACTCAAAGCGGTCCCCAAGGGGCATGAACCTTCGGACGGCGCCGTCTGGTTCCTGCGCCCTTTTTTCCGCTGGTTCGACCGGGTTTTCTTCCGGGCCAGGGATCTTTATGTGCGGCTGGTAGGACGTATTTTAGCGAAAAAAATCCGCTATCTCTTTGTTTTTGTTCTCATTGTCGCCGCCATGGGATATCTGTTCCAGCGCATGCCCACATCCTATATTCCCGACGAAGATCAAGGCATCATTCTGGTCCAGGCCATGCTCCCCCCCGGCTCAACTCTTGAGCAGACCGAAGCGGTCATGGCCAAAGTCACGGATCATTTCCTTACAAACGAGAAGGAAGGTGTGGATTCACTCATTACGGTAGCGGGCGTAAGTTTCGGCGGCCAGGGACAGAACATGGCACTGGGGTTTGCCAAGCTCAAGGACTGGGAGCTTCGCCGGCGGCCCGATTTAAAAGTCCAGGCCATTGCCGGGCGCGCCATGGGGGCGTTTTCACAGATAAAGGAAGCCATGGTCTTCGCTTTTCCGCCCCCCCCGGTCGTCGAACTGGGGATCGGCACCGGTTTTGACCTGCAACTGGTGGACCGCGGGGGCCTGGGCCACGATAAACTCATGGAGGCGCGTAACCAACTCCTCGGCATGGCGGCCCAAGATCCCCGCTTGATCAGGGTCCGGCCCAACGGCATGAATGATGTGGCCGAATACCACATCGATGTTGACTGGGACAAGGCCGGCGCCCTGGGGATTCCCATCGATGCCATTCATTACACCATCTCGGCCGCCTTCGGCAGCGCCTATGTCAACGATTTTATCCAGGCCGGCCGGGTCAAAAAGGTCTATGCCCAGGTAGAAGCCCCATACCGCATGCTGCCACAGGATCTGGAAAAACTCTATGTGCGCAACACCGCCGGCAAAATGGTCCCGGTCTCATCCTTTGCCGCGGGGCGCTGGGCGACCGGCTCGCCGAAGCTGGAGCGTTTCAACGCCTTTCCCTCGATCAATATCTGGGGAGAGCCGGCTCCAGGACACAGCACCGGCGAGGCCATGGCCGCCATCGAGGAGATTGTAGCCAAACTGCCTACCGGAATCGCCGCCGACTGGGCCGGACTTTCCTACCAGGAAAGGCAGGGCGGTTCCATGGCCCTTCTGCTCTATGCCTTTTCAGCTTTTGCTATCTTCCTCTGCCTCGCGGCTCTTTACGAAAGCTGGCCCATTCCCCTCGCTATCCTGCTAACCATGCCCCTTGGGGCCATCGGCGGCGTGATCGCCACAAGCACTGCAGGGATGCCCAATGACGTCTATTTCCAGATCGGCCTGTTGATCACGCTGGGACTCACCACCAAGAACGCCATCCTGATCGTCCAATTCGCCAGGGCAAAAGTCGATGAAGGCATGGGCTTGATCGAGGCGACACTCCAGGGCGCCAAACTGCGGCTCAGGCCGATCATCATGACATCGCTGGCCTTCGGTTTTGGAGTACTGCCTCTCGCTTTGGCAACCGGTGCGGGATCGGGCGCGCAACGGGCGATCGGCATCGGCGTAATCGGCGGCACGGTTACCTCAACCTTTCTGGTTACTCTGTTCGCGCCTCTCTTTTACGTCATGATCTACAAAGCGCTTGGCAAACATCGAAAAGAAGTAACTATGAGCTATCATGAAGAAAGCGCAACGGCGGAGGGAGAAAAATGAACAGACGATTAGCAATTTTGCTGACCGGCATCGGTCTTGTCGCCGGGGGCTGTTCCCTGGCCCCCGAATACCTGCGGCCGGAAGCGCCGATCCCGGCTGAGTGGCCGCGGGGCGAGGCATACCAGACCATACCCGAATCGCCGGTTGCCTCGGACCTCAGCCGTCAGGCGTTTTTTACCGACGGAAAGCTGCAAAAAGTCATCGGCATCGCCCTGGAAAATAACCGGGAACTGCGGCTGGCCGCCCAGAACGTGTTACGGGCACGGGCTCTCTATGGCGTGCAACGGGCCGAGCTGTTGCCCGCGCTTCAGGCGACCGGCGAGGGGGGCAAACAAGGCCTGTCAGCGGATTTTGTCAAACCAGGGGATTCCCGGACACGCGAGCAGTACAACCTTAAGCTGGGGATAGCTTCCTGGGAGATTGATTTTTTCGGACGGATCCGCAGCTTGAAAGATCAGGCCCTGGAGGAGTATCTGGCAACCGCAGAGGCCGGACGGAGCGCCGAGATTGCATTGGTGGCCGAGGTCGCCCGCGTGTATCTGACCCTTGCCGCGGACCGGGAGAATCTGCAACTGGTCCGGTCCACCCTGGAAACACAGCAGGCAGCTTACCGTTTGGTGCAGAAACAGTATGACACGGGCCTTGCCAACGAACTGGATCTGCGGCGGGCACAGATACCGGTGGAGACGGCGCGGGGAAGCGTCGCCCTTTACACGCAACTGGTGGCCCTGGGCCAAAACGCTTTAAACCTCCTCGCCGGCATTCCGGTCCCGGATGAACTGTTGCCGGTTGACCTCGAAAGTGTCGCCCCGCCCGCGGAAATTTCCGCGGGATTGTCTTCCGAAACCCTCTTGCGGAGGCCTGACATCATGGCCGCGGAGCATCGACTCAAGGGAGCATATGCCTTTGTCGGCGCGGCCCGGGCCGCCTTTTTCCCCCGGATTGCACTGACAACCACGGTGGGGACGGCCAGTGACGGCCTCTCCGGTCTTTTCGGTTCCGGAACGGGTACCTGGAGTTTCACGCCACAGGTCGTGGCGCCTATTTTCGACGCCCGTGTCTGGTCGGCGTTCAGGGTCAGCCAGTCCGATCGGGAAATTATCCTCACCCGGTACGAAAATGCCATCCAGAATGCTTTCCGGGAAGTAGCCGATGCCCTTGCCGTGCAGGAGACGATAGACCGGCGGATCGCAGCCCAGCTCTCCCTGGTTACCGCGACCGCGGCAACCTATCGTCTCGCCGACATACGCTATACGGCAGGAATTGACAGTTACCTCGGGGTCCTTGACGCGCAACGCTCTCACTTTGCCGCCCGGCAGGTGCTGGTGGCGTTGCGCCTGGCCAAACTCGCCAACCGGGTGCGGCTTTACACTGTGATGGGGGGCGGACTATCCGAAAAAAGTTACGAACCTGATGTATATCGAAAAAGCGACAAGCAACCCGAATGAACCGGGCAGACTGTACTCCCTGTTTTTATCTGGGTTATGTCAAGCGGCATAAAGGAAAAAAATAATAGGCGACAACAACATGCAATCAATCATTCCGGAAAGCAAAGCCAAAATCCTGAAAGCCGCTATCCCTCTTTTTGCCGAAGCCGGCTTCAATGGCGTTTCCATGCGCAGCCTGGCCACCGAAGTCGGTTTGAATCCGGCAACCCTCTATCATCATTTTCAGGACAAGCATACTCTCTACATGGCAGCCATGTCTTTTGCGTTTGCCAGGAGAGCCGAGACATTATCGGTGGCTCTCAGCGCGGAGGCACCCCCCGAGGAGCGGCTAAAAAAGTTTGTCGAGGCTTTTTGCCGGCTCATTCATGACGACCCGGATTTCAACAAATTGATCCAGCGGGAAATATTGGCGGGGGATAACAAGCGCCTGCAACTGCTGGCGCGCCAGGTTTTTCATGAATTTTCCACCTCGCTCCTTTCCCTTTGCGGTGAGCTCGCCCCCGGCTTTGACTCACATATGCTGGCCATTTCCATCGTCGGCCTGGTGGTTTACCACTACCAGATTACTCCCCTGCGGCAGCATCTATTGGGTAGATCGCCGGACCATGATTTCCCGGAAAAGGTCGCTACGCATGTGGTGCGCCTGTTGCTGGGAGGGGTTAAAGGTGGAGAATTGCAACTCGAATGACCGCATAAAAAAAAGAAGCAGGGAGATGCCGTTAAACCGGGCGATTTGTTTGTTGGCCCGGGACATCCAGAATGTCGCGGATCGAATTCTCAGGTCCTATGACGTGACCTCGGAACAACTGTATGTGATGCAATGCTTGGCGGAGGGAGATACCTGGTATCCCCAACGGGAAATCTGCCGCCGAACCAAGAAGAAACCGGCGAATGTCACCAGAATCGTGGATCGTCTTGAAAGTAAGCCCCTGGTTTCCAGGAAGACGAGTCCCCTGGACCGCCGGGTTTATATAGTCATGTGGCGCGAATCGCCATGAAGCTCAAAGAAGGCGCTTGAAGACCCCTGAGCTTTGGCATGGAGAAAGATGTGATAAACGTAACATTTCAAAAATGGGGGATGAGGGCGCTGCTTCTTGGCGTGGCAGCGGTAGCGGCTCTGTTGCTTTGGCGTTATTTCCAGAGTGACGGACTGGAAGGGAGTATCGCCAGTGGCAACGGACGCATTGAGGCGGTGGAAATTAATATCGCCACGCCGAGAGCCGGACGGGTCAAGGAGATTTTTGCGGACGAAGGCGATAACGTTCCGGCCGGGAAGATTCTGGCCAAAATGGACACCGCCGTTGTAGAGGCTCAGAAAAGAGAGACATTGGCCCGCTTGCGCCAGGCTGAGAACTCGGTGCGGATCGCCAACAGCCAGGTCGTGCAGCGCCAAAGCGAGAAAACGGCAGCGCAGGCAGTGGTCTCGCAACGCGTGGCCGAAGTCGAGGTGGCCCGGATACGGTTGGAGCGGTCGCGATCGCTGGTCGCCGACAAGGCCGTTTCCCAGCAGAAATTCGACGACGATCGTGCCGCTTTTCTCAGCGCCGAAGCCGCGTTGCGTGCTGCCGAGGCTGATGTCGCAACGACGGATGCGGCCATTGCCACGGCCAGATCGCAGGTGCTTGGCGCCCAAGCCGATGTGGAGGCGACCCGGGCGATGCTTGAGCGAATCCAGGCTGACCTTGACGACAGCGTGCTGAAGGCGCCGCGGGAAGGACGGGTGCAATACCGGGTGGCCCAGCCCGGCGAGGTGCTGGCCTCCGGCGGCACTGTCCTGAACATGATCGACCTCACCGATGTCTACATGACCTTCTTCCTGCCGACGAAAGCGGCCGGACGGGTCGCACTGGGTACCGAAGCGCGTCTCGTGCTCGATGCCGCCGCGCAATACGTCATCCCGGCCGAGATCTCGTTCGTCGCCGCCGAGGCCCAGTTCACCCCGAAAACGGTGGAGACAACGGAAGAACGCCTGAAGCTGATGTTCCGGGTCAAGGCGCGGATCGATCCGGCGCTGCTGCGCCGGCACCTGCGTCAGGTCAAGACCGGCCTGCCGGGCATGGCCTATGTGCGACTTGATGCCACGGTGGACTGGCCGCCGGAACTGCAGGTAAGGGTGCCTTAATGAGCGAGGATCCTGTCGAGGTTGCCGCAAAAGGGCAGGCGACCGCCCCTGGCGCCACGGTCGCACGCCTTGAAGGTGTCGGCCTGCGTTATGGCAAGGTGCGGGCGCTCATCGATGTCAGTCTCGATATCCCGGCGGGCTGCATGGTCGGTCTCATCGGACCGGACGGGGTGGGTAAGTCCAGCCTTCTGGCGCTGATCGCCGGAGCGCGCCAGATTCAGAGCGGCCGGGTCGAGGTGTTCGGCGTCGACATGGCCAATGCGCGCAGCCGCCGGAGGATCCTGCCGCGTATCGCTTTCATGCCCCAGGGCCTGGGTAAAAACCTCTACCCGACCCTGTCTGTGTTTGAAAACCTCGACTTCTTCGCCCGTCTTTTCGGCCATGACCGGCCGGAGCGGCGACGGCGGATCACGGAGCTGACTCAGGCAACGGGACTCGCGCCCTTCGTTGATCGCCCGGTCGGCAAACTTTCGGGCGGCATGAAGCAGAAGCTCGGACTTTGTTGCGCGTTGATTCATGATCCGGACCTGTTGATCCTGGATGAACCGACCACCGGCGTCGATCCGCTGTCAAGACGCCAATTCTGGGAGTTGATCGGCGGTATCCGTGCAGCGCTCCCCACGATGAGCGTGCTGGTGGCCACCGCCTACATGGAGGAAGCGGCGCGTTTCGACACGTTGGCGGCCATGGACGCGGGCAGCATACTGGCCACCGGACGGCCGGAGGAGCTGCTCCGGCGAACCGGAACCGAATCGCTGGAAGCCGCCTTCATCGCCCTGCTGCCGGAGGAGAAGCGCCGCAGGCACCGCGGGAAGGCGATCCCGCCGCTGGACGCCGAAGCCGGCGACGAAACGGCGATCGAGGCCAAGGACCTGACCATGCGCTTCGGCGACTTCACGGCGGTGGATCATGTGAGTTTCCGCATCCGCCGGGGCGAAATTTTCGGTTTTCTGGGTTCCAACGGCTGCGGCAAGACCACCACCATGAAAATGCTGACCGGCCTTCTGCCACCTACCGAAGGGCGTGCCTGGCTGTTCGGCCGGGAGCTGGACCCGCGTGACCTGGATACCCGCCGGCGGGTCGGCTACATGTCCCAGTCGTTTTCCCTCTATTCCGAGCTTTCGGTTGAGCAGAACCTTCGGTTGCATGCGCGTCTGTTCGAAGTGCCCCCGCAAGAGATCGACCAACGCAGCGAAGAAATCGCCGCCCGTTTCGGTCTGCTCGAGGTGTTGGACAAACTGCCCGACGCCTTGCCGCTGGGTGTGCGTCAGCGTCTGTCGCTGGCCGTGGCCATGATTCACAAGCCGGAGATGCTGATCCTGGACGAGCCCACCTCGGGAGTGGACCCGGTAATGCGTGACGCTTTCTGGGAGTCCCTGGGAGAGCTCTCGCGGCGTGACGGGGTGACTATCTTCATCTCGACGCACTTCATGAACGAGGCGGAGCGTTGTGACCGTATTTCGTTGATGCACGCAGGCCGGGTGCTCGCCGTCGGCGCCCCCGCCGAGCTTGCCGGCCGGCATGGAACCGGCACCCTGGAAGACGCCTTCGTCGCCTACCTGAAAGCTGCCGTGGGCGAGACAAATGCCGGGGAAGACGGCGGGATTCCGGCCAGGGAAAAAAGGCCGATCATGCAAGAGGGGGAATCCTCGCACTCCGGCAACGAACTTGCCGGTTTCTCGCGTTTCTTCGATCCCCGGCGCATGGCGAGTTACGCCCGGCGTGAAACCCTGGAACTGATGCGCGATCCCATTCGCCTGACGCTCTCCCTCTTGGGCAGCGTCATTCTGATGCTGGTGATTAGCTACGGCATCACCCTGGATGTAGAAAATATTACCGTCGCCGTGTTGGATCGGGACCAGACCACCGTCAGCCGCGATTACACCCTGAATATCGCCGGCTCCCGCTATTTCAGCGAAAAAGCCCCAATCCGTGATTATCAAGACCTGGATTGGCGGATGCGCGCCGGCAAGCTCGCCCTGGCCATAGAGATCCCCCCTGGATTTGCCCGCGATCTTTCCCGTGGCCGGCCGGTTTCGATAGGCGCCTGGGTTGACGGCGCCATGCCCATGCGGGCAGAAACCATCCAAGGGTATGTGCGGGGCATGCATGCGCAGTGGCTGACGCGAAAGGCGCGTGAGGCCGGGCGCGGCGGGGCGCTGAGCAGCCTGGTGAACATCGAGACCCGCTTTCGCTACAACCCGGATATCAAAAGTATGGTGGCGATGGTGCCGGCAATTATTCCCCTGCTGTTGATGCTGATTCCGGCCATATTGGCTGCGCTGTCGGTGGTGCGGGAAAAGGAACTGGGCTCCATCGTCAATCTCTACGTCACCCCGGTAACCCGGCTGGAGTTTCTGCTCGGCAAACAGATTCCCTACGTGGCTTTGTCGATGATCAACTTTCTGCTCCTCACCGTCCTGGCTGTCACCTTTCTCGGGGTACCGGTCAAAGGTAGTTTCATGACCTTGTTATGCGCAGCACTACTGTACGTGATTGCATCGACTGCCTTTGGGCTGGTAATGTCGACATTTACCCGCAGCCAGGTCGCCGCCATGTTCGGGACCTTTGTACTGTCAATTCTGCCGGCCGTACACTTCTCCGGTATGATTGATCCGGTCTCCTCGCTTGAAGGACTGGGTGCAATGATCGGCAAAGGCTACCCAACCACCCATTTTATGACCATTGCCCGCGGCACCTTTTCCAAAGGGCTCGGTTTTGCTGATCTTCACGCAGCTTTTGTCCCTCTATTGATTGCCGGCCCGGTACTGATCGGCCTTGGGGCAATTCTGCTCAGAAAACAGGAGCACTGACCATGCGCGCCGCCAACATTCTGCATCTCGGCATCAAGGAGCTGCGCAGCCTGCTGCGCGACCCCATGATGATCGTGATCATTGTCTATGCGTTTACCTTTGGCATTTACGCCTTTGCCAAGGCCATTCCCGATACTTTGCACAAGGCGCCCATTGCCGTCGTCGACGAGGACCGTTCCCAACTGTCCGCCCGCATCACCGACGCTTTTTTCCCTCCGCTCTTTACCGAGCCGGTGTTGATTTCCCAGACTGAGATGGATGCCCGCATGAACGCCGGTCTCGACATCTTCGCCCTCAACATCCCGCCCAACTTCCAGCAGGATGTGTTAGCCGGACGAGAGCCCACCATTCAGCTCAATGTGGACGCCACCCGAATGAGTCAGGCCCTTGTCGGGAGCGGCTATATCCAGACAATCACCGACAGCGAAATAAGGGAATTTGTTCTGGGATATCGGCCGGATGAGGCTCCTCAAATTGATCTTGCCCTACGGATACGCTTCAATTCCCAGCTGAACAAATTCTGGTTCAGCGCGGTGATGGAACTCATCAACAACATCACCATGCTCTCTATAGTGCTCACCGGAGCTGCATTGATCCGAGAACGGGAGCATGGTACGGTGGAGCATCTGTTGGTGATGCCGATTACTCCCTTCGAGATCATGGCCGGCAAGGTGTGGTCCATGGCGCTGGTGGTGCTGAGCATCTCGGCCTGCTCTCTGATATTTGTCATTAAGGGGATCCTCTCCGTTCCCATCGCAGGCTCGATCACCCTTTTTCTGGTTGGCACCGCCCTGCATCTCTTTGCCTCCACCTCCCTGGGGATCTTTCTCGGCACCCTGGTCCGTTCCATGCCGCAGCTTGGTCTGCTGTTGATGCTGGTGCTGTTGCCGCTGCAGATCCTCTCCGGCTCCACAACACCCAGGGAAAGCATGCCGGAGTTTATCCAGCACATCATGCTGGCCGCGCCGAACACCCATTTCGTCATGCTGGCCCAAGCCATCCTCTACCGTGGAGCTGGTTTTGAGGTTGTCTGGGCGCAATTTCTTGCTCTTTTGCTGATCGGCGCCGGCTTATTTTCCCTTTCTCTGGCACGGTTCCGTAAAACTATCGGAACCGTTGGATGAACAAGAGCATGGCGGAAAAAGCTGTTTCAATCTCCGTAATCACTTCGGGTTTGGTGAGACTGTAATTATCGGTCAATGACTCTATGATTTGCTGCATGAAGCTGTTCTCCGTTATGCTTATCACAAAAACTGGAGATCTTTTGCGGTTCTATATAGCTTTTTTCTGGAGGGTTGACGAAAGCTCCGAAAAAAATGTGGAATACCAACCAAATAAAAAGGGACTTGCAACTGAATGCAAGTCCCTTGATTTTTTTGGTTGCGGGGGCAGGATTTGAACCTGCGACCTCCGGGTTATGAGCCCGACGAGCTACCAGACTGCTCTACCCCGCGTCAGAGTTGACTAAAGTAATCCGGATCGCGTTTCTTGTCAAGAATAATTATTCGAAAGAGTAAAGTTAATTGAGGAGTATCCGATCTCTGAAAATGAGAATACCAAAAGCCAGGGCCGCCTTGTGCGCCAGTTTCTCGACGATTGTGTGACACTGAGCGCTCGCATCGCGGCTCCCTGCGGCGACCAGCAGAATCACCGTGCGCTGGTCGACAACGACCGGCACCACCAACACATCATCGTCGTTATCCTGATCAAACAATCTTTTGAAATCGGCATTATCCGCCGTTGCAGGCACAGCACCGACCCAGGATTTCCCGCTTGCCACCACTTGTCCCAACACCGAGGATGGCAACAGTGACAATTTGACATGGTCGAAAGCGGGCAATGGTTCACCAAGGCAAGCCGCCCGCCAGCCATCAGCGAGGTGTTCCTTGATAAGGAAAAGGGCTCCGAAACGAAATTCCTGCCCGAGAAAGCGCATCAATGTGTCGGCAATCTGGCGCCGGTGCGTGGCATTTGCCAGTGACTTGGAAAACTCGCTGATCGAGTAACGCTGCATTCGTTCGCGCCAGAGCTCTTCCGCCTCGGCTTCTGCCAAAGCCCGCAACTCCGCTGCATGGGCCTGTTTCTCTGCTTCACGCGCCCGTTGTGCCTGCTCATTTTTGCGTTGCTCCGCTTCGCGCGCCTGCCGTTCTTCCTCGCGCGTCAGCTCTTCCTGTTCGCGTTCGCGGCGCTCGGTTTCGAGCCGCTCAAAAATACGCTGATAACGCTCGCTGATAGCGAAACCATAGTAGTGGCCAAGCGCCTGAATCAGGCGCACCTCCGGAGCGATCAGTGGCTTGACAACATGACCGGTGATAAAAGCAAGCTCATCGATGACCGCCAGCGCCAGCGGATCGGCCATGGCCATGAACAGGCGCCGATTTTCAACCCGGATCGGTACAATCTGATGTTGAATCGCCAACTCGGCCGGGATCAGAGCAACAACCTGCTGCGCGATATCCAGCAGATCGCCTGGGTCAACGCAAGGAACTGCGAGTTTTTTGCTCAAAAAACGCGCCAGTACAACTTCGTCGATAAAACCGAGTTCGATCAGATTGGTGCCGATGCGACCGCCAAAAAAGACCCGGTTCTGCAGCGCTTCATCACACTGGTTCGGCGTGATCATGCCGGCGTTAAGGAGCATGTCAAGAAGGGTTACGGCCATAAATCTTCCCCGTTGTCAACTGTGGTTGTCCGGGCTCAAGTCAAAGGCGGAAGATGCCCTTTACTGGTACGGTTGAACCATTCAATAAAGAGTGGTATCCCCTCTTCCACCTTGACCTGCGGCACATACCCCAGCACCGCTTGCGCCTTGGTGATATCGGCATAGGTACAGTCCACATCCCCCGGTTGCAGCGGTAGCCGGTTCAAGACCGCCGGTTTGTCGAGTGCCTGCTCCAGCAATCCAACCAACCGTGCCAGAGTGACCGTCTGCGCCTCGCCGAGGTTGAAGATATCGTAGCACGGCAGATCCTGCTCCAGCCAGCGCAATGCACCGAGAATCCCCAGCAAGGTATCGCTAACGTAGGTGTAATCGCGGCGGCTGCTGCCATCACCGAAGAATGGTAACGGCTGATCAGCCGCCAGCAGCCGGGTAAATTTGTGAATCGCCAGATCGGGACGCTGGCGCGGTCCGTAAACGGTAAAGAAACGCAGGCAGGCAACCGACAACTGATAAAGATGATGATAGTTGTGACAGAACAATTCCCCGGCTTTTTTGGTGACCGCGTAAGGAGAGATCGGTCGATCAACCGGGTCGACTTCGGCAAACGGCACCTTTTTATTATTGCCGTAAACCGACGAAGATGACGCAAAGGCGATACGCTTGACCCGCCAGGTGCGGCACGCTTCAAGAATATTCAGGGTGCCGCCGATATTGACCTCGTTGTAGAGACGCGGGTTGTCGATCGATGGCCGTACGCCGGCCATCGCCGCGAGATGGACCACGGTGCAGCATTCGGGGGACATGTTCAAGGCAGTAAACGCCTGGTCGACATCGGTCATCACCCGGATATCGCCCTCGACCGTCACCAGCTCGCCACTGCTCGCCGCAGCGCAACGTTCAATCGCAGCAAGATTGGCGCGCTTTTGCTGCGGAGCATAAAAGTCGTTGAAGTTGTCAAGAATCACCACGCGTTTCCCCTGCTTGAGCAAGGCTTCACAGAGGTGAGAGCCGATGAACCCGGCCCCGCCGGTGACCAGTAGTGCGGCGCTATCGATCATGACTGTTTCCTGACCACCGGACTGAGCTTGAACTCTTTGCGCATGATTTTTACCGCCTGGTCGGCTGCCGCTTTGCCGACGAAGGGCCCCGAATAGACCCGGAACCATTGCCCTTTATCACCCAGGTCAGCGGCCTGTACGAAGGTTGCAATCTGCAATTTATGCATCTTTTTTGCCAGGGCCTCGGCCCCGACCCGCTCACGGAACGAAGCGGCCTGCACCAGATAGAGAGTGGTGTCCGGCGCTGAAGTTACCCCCTCTTTCACCGTCGATGTGGCCACCGGCACAACTGCCGGTGCGGTTGTTTTGTTCACTTCAGCGACGACTACTGCTGGTTTCACCACAGCGGGCGTGGGCGCCTTGAGTGCCGCCGGTTCAGTCCCCGGCGGTGGCGGGTTGATGCCGCTACCCAGAGGGGTCTGCTCGCCGCGCGGCAGATTGTTGTAAAATGTCAGCTGATCACCGACCGGATCGGCCGGGTTCCCCGTCGGCGGCAAAATCGCCACCCGCGGTGGTGCCGTGATTTCCGGTTCACTGTCGTTGCTTCCAACCATCACACCAAACACAAAACTGAGCGCCGCAACGGCAACAAACGCCAGCGCCAGCAACCCCCGGCGTTTTTCACGCCCCCCTGCACGGGTAACCACAACACGTCGCGCCATGCTGCCCCCTACATCCGTTCCGGCGCGGAGACGCCGAGCAGGCCGAGAGCGTTGGCCAGCACAATTCTCACACTGTTGACCAGATAGAGGCGGGCATGGCTGGTTGCCGGATCATCACCGATGATCCGGCACTTGTTGTAGTAACTGTGGAAGAGCGTTCCCAACTCCTGAAGATAGTAAACCACCCGGTGCGGTTCGAGACTTTCGGCCGCCCCCGCAACCGTTTCAGGAAAACGCGCCAACAACTTTGCCAGGCTCACCTCTTCGGGAAGTTGCAAGTGGGTAAAATCGACCTGCGCGGCAGTCGGCACGGTCATCCCCAGCTCTGCCGCAGTGCGATTGATACTACAAACGCGCGCATGGGCATACTGGACATAGTAGACCGGATTGTCATTGCTCTGCTGCTTCGCCAACTCCAGATCAAAATCAAGCGGGCTGTCGGAACGCCGCATCAGAAAGAAATAACGGCAGGCATCGCTACCAACCTCATCGATAACATCACGCAGCGTCACAAATTCACCCGAACGTTTGCCCATCGCCACCGGCTGCCCGTCACGCAGCAGGTTGACCATCTGAATCAGCAACACCCGCAGGTCGTCCGGTTCGTGGCCAAGTCCCTCCAGTACCGCTTTCATTCGCGGTACATAGCCATGGTGGTCAGCACCCCAAACGTCGATCACCCGGCTGAAGCCGCGCTCAAACTTTTCCATGTGATAGGCAACATCGGAAGCAAAATAGGTCGGCATCCCGTCAGAACGGATCAGCACCCGATCCTTATCGTCACCGTAGGTGGTGGTGCGAAACCAGAGCGCCCCGTCCTGCTCAAAGGTCAGCCCCTTGTCGCGCAGCGTATTCAACTCGGTCTGCACCAGGTCGCGATCGTAAAGGCTTTTTTCGCTGTACCAGTTGTCAAATCGAACCCCGAATGTCTGAAGATCGCGCTTGATCCAGGCAATCACGTACTCCATACCGAAGCGACCACACACCTCAATCGCCTCAGCCTCCGCCAGGCGGAGCGCGGCATCCCCCTGTGCGGCGCGCAATTTGACTGCGATATCGCGAATATAATCGCCATGATAGCCGTCCTCGGGGAACTCGATCGTCGCGCCGCACAACTCACGCAACCGCATCCAGATCGAACGCCCGAGAATCACCACCTGATTCCCCGCATCGTTGATATAGTATTCGCGTTGCACAGCGTAACCGGCAGCCGCCAGCATCCGGGCGGCGGCATCCCCCGTGGCCGCGCCACGGCCATGGCCGATGTGGAGCGGCCCGGTCGGGTTGGCACTGACAAATTCGATCTGTACCTTCGCCCCGCCACCAACCTCACTGCACCCGTAACGCTCCCCCTGGGTGATGATCTCATCGAGAACGGCATACCAGCAGTTTTGCGCAAGATGGAAGTTGATAAAGCCTGGCCCGGCAATGTCCAGCCGGTCCCACAGACCGTCACCCCTGTCCAGCGCCGCGACCAGAATCTCCGCAATCTTGCGCGGTGCCTGTTTTTCAGCGCGGGCCAGCGCCAGCGCGACGTTCACGGCAAAATCACCGTGTTCCGAATGTGCCGGAATTTCGACAACAAAATGAGGGTATTCGCCGGAGTTCAGGGAGCCTTCGGCATAGCAGCGCTTGAGCGCGTTATTTACACAGGTTCTAAGCCGTTCCTTCATGGGTCACTTCTTCTTTGCTAAGATCGATTTTGATCGATTGTTGATGAGTTCTTTTTCAGCCATTATCTTAAATAACAACAACGGTGCATGCTAGCTCTTCCGCAACAAAACTGTCAAGCCGTGTAAACGCACACAACAAAAAACCCCGACGCTGGCCGGGGCACAAAATATACTGCTTGATTCGCTGACACCGCCGAAAATACTATTTACGCGGCACCTCGTCGCGGGCAAACTGGTAAACGATTTCATCCTCACGCACCATCCCGAGTTCTTTCCGGGCAATCGATTCGAGGTAATTACAATCATGCAGCAGTGACTGGATTTCCTGGCGCTGGCGGTCATTTTCAGCCCGTAACGCGGTGACCTTGTGCGCCAGCTCGGTGCGATAAAGACCGGTCTTGTACGCAGCAACCAGACCACGATCTCCAGAGAGAGCCTGAACAACGATCATCGCCAGCAACACATACTGCCAGCGTGACCAGCCAAACCGTCCCCGTTGCGCTTGTTGCGGTGCGTTAACCATGCACATCCCGTCATGAAGAAAAACCCGGCATCCCCAAAGCTTTGAAGATGCCGGGGCCCCTGCTGCTATTCCAGACTCACCAGATCGCGAAATTTCTCCAGCGACTTTTTGCCAATCCCTTTGACTCTCAATAATTCATCAACAGAGCTGAATTTGCCGTGTTCTTCACGGTAGGAAAAAATTTGCTCCGCAGTCACCTTACCGACCCCCGGCAGGGCTTTAAGCTCCTGCACGGTCGCGGTATTCAGGTTAACTGTTGCCACTTTGGCTGCGGCCAGTTGATTCTCGGCCAAAGGCTTATCGGCCGACACTCCCAGCGACGGCAAGCCGACCAGCAACACACTCAGTAACAAACCAACAAATAGTCTTTTCATTTTACCCTCCATCGAGGTTAGGTTATTGGTGACCTAAGCGACCCGACCCGTCGTCCCCTCACTGACCTCCTTTCGTCGCGGACGCGACGTATCGGGGCGGTTAAGCCCCGGAGATAAGGGCAATTTAATCACAGTGAGCGGCAACAGGTCAACAAAATTCCCACCTCTGCCAAAAGCCACTTGCGGTCAGGGGCGTCACCATAATCATGCCGTCACTGCAACCAGACGCATCATTCCCGACTTCCCCCCTGGCGGCGACTGTGCTATAACAGCGCCATGCTGCAATTGAGAAATATTACCAAACATTTTGCCGACCGGGCAATCTTCGACAACATCGACTGGCATGTTCGTCCGACCGATAAAATCGGCCTGTGCGGCGAGAACGGCGCGGGGAAAACGACCCTGCTCAAACTTCTTGCCGGGCGCTACGAATACGACGGCGGTGCGGTGCAGGCGGCGAAGGGGACAACCTTCGGATATCTGCCGCAGGAAGGGCTTAACCACACCGGCAGCTCGCTCTTTGAGGAAGTACGTTCGGCGCTCGCCGAGCTGCTCGCATTGGAGCAGGAACTCGGTTGCCTTGAAAAGCGAATATCGACCGACCACCGGCAAGCCGACATGGATCGCTACGCCGAGGCGCAAGAGCTTTTCAAGCAGCGCGGCGGCTATGAGATAGAAGCGGAAATCGGCAAGATCCTCAAAGGGCTCGGCTTCAGTGAAGATGATTGGGGGAAGCCGTGCGCGCACTTTTCCGGCGGCTGGCAGATGCGTATCGCCCTTGCCAAACTGCTCCTGCAACGCCCCACCCTGCTCCTCCTCGACGAACCGACCAACCATCTCGACCTCCCCGCTCGCGAGTGGCTCGAAGCCTATCTGATCAGCTACCCGCACGCCGTCATCCTGGTTTCCCATGACCGCTACTTTCTCGACCGGGTGGTCAGCCGGATCGTTGAAATCTGGAACGGCAAGCTGACCGAGTACCCCGGAAATTACAGTCGATATCTGATCGAACGCGAACGGCGGGTCGCGGAGCTGCAAGCGGCCAAAGCACGTCAGGATGAAGAAATCGCCAAAACCGAGGCGTTCATCAACAAATTTCGCTTCAATGCCAACAAAGCCGCGCTGGTGCAGAGCCGCGTCAAGCAACTGGAAAAAGTGGAGCGGATCATTGCCCCCCCGGCCCGCAAACGCATCTATTTTCGTTTTCCCGATCCGCCCAAGGGCGGTCGTACCGCCGTTGAGCTACACGCCGCAGCCCAGCACTACGGCGAGCTGAAGGTCCTTGACGAGATCAATCTGAGCGTTGAAAAAGGGGAACGCATCGCCCTGGTTGGTGCCAACGGTGCAGGCAAATCAACCTTGATGCGGATGTTGTCGGGGGTCGAACTTCCGCTACACGGCAAGCGCGTTGAAGGACATAACCTGCAGCTGGCCTACTTTGCCCAGGATCAGGCCCGCACCCTCGACGGAGACAAAAGTGTGCTGGAGCAGATCAGCGCGGCGGCGCCATTCGACATGGTGCCCCGACTGCGCGACATCCTCGGCACCTTCCTCTTCTCCGGCGACGATGTGCATAAACGTGTCAAGGTTCTCTCCGGCGGGGAACGTAACCGGCTGGCCCTGGCGATGCTGCTGCTGCGTCCGGCCAACCTGCTGCTCCTTGACGAACCAACCAACCACCTCGACCTGCAATCAAAAGCGGTCCTGCTCGACTCCCTCAAGCACTTCAAAGGCACACTGGTTTTTGTTTCCCACGATCGTTATTTCGTCGACAAACTGGCGACGCGGGTCATCGAGGTCGGTGATGGCCGCGCGACCGCGCACCTCGGCAACTATGCCGATTTTTTGCGTACCAAGGAACGCGGTGGCGACCTCAGCCACTCACGGCAGCGCGTGGAACAGCGTGACGGTGACTCGCGCGAGAATGAACCCGCCGCCGACAAGGACGAGCGGCGTCGCGACCACGCCGTTCGCAAAGATGCCCAGCGCGCCGAGAAAAAACGGCAGAAGGAACTTGAACAGTTGGAAGCGACAATCGAGCGCAAGGAAGGTGAACAAGCAGCGCTGGAACAGCAGATGGCCGACCCGGCACTCTATCAGGACGCCGTGCGCTGGCGCACCACCTCGGCGGCTTACGAAACGCTCAAGGATGAGTTGACAGCACTTTACACCCGCTGGGAAGATTTACAGCTCGCCGCAACCGGATAATCGCACCCGTTCGACAAAGGGGAATACCGATGCGCAACGCCCCGTTCGTCATCACCGTCGCCAGCGAAAAAGGGGGCGTCGGCAAAACCACCATCGCCACCAATCTCGCCGTCTACATCAAAGCCTTGCGCGAGGATCTGCCGGTCACCATCGCATCGTTCGACAACCATTTCAGCGTTGACAACATGTTCGCCATCGGTCGCCATCCAGGGCATTCGGTGGCCGCGTTTTTTGGAGCCGAACCCGCCGAAGAGCTGGTCACCCTCGGCGAATACGGCGTGCAATACTTCACCTCCGAGCGCAACCTGACGCCTCCTGACGATGATCACCGCACCCTCGATCGCGCCCTCCTTTGCTCGGAACTTGACGGCATTCTGATCCTCGACACCCGTCCGATTCTCGACTACTTCACCCGCAGTGCCCTGCTCGCTGCCGACCTTGCCCTGGTGCCGATCAAGGATCGTCCCTCACTGGTCAACGCGGCGTCGTTACGGGCGCTGCTGAGCGCCGACGGCGGCGATCCGGCGGCGCTCTGGATCATCCCGAGCCTGATCGATGCGCGGCTCAAATTACGTGAAAACATCGGCATGCACGAATTCCTTGTCGATTCCGCCCGCGAACGGGAGTATCAGGTGATCGACGCCTTCATTCCGAAGAGTCCCAAGGTCGAGAGCCTGACCACCAACTTCGCCAGCCGGATTTACCCGGTCCTGACCCACGCCCGGTCCACCAGCGCCCATCTGCAATTCAAAGCATTGGCAGATTTTGTTCTTGAGCGCTTCGATGCTGCTCCGGCAAAATGCGCGCCACCCCCCGACCTCTCGGGACGCCAGCGCCGCCTGCTACTCGAATGCCCCGGCTGTGCCCGACAGGCCGCCGGAGATGAAGGAATTTTCTGGCACGACCTGCGCAGTCGTCAACGCGGATTCATTCACCCCGACTGCTTCTGGTCACTTTTTTTCGAAAGCACAATGGAAATCGAGATGACCCCCGAAATGCATCTGGTTATCCGCGTCGAAGGGGCGGGACTGTTCGGTGGTGCAACGGAATATCATCTGCACCTGTTCTCCGCCGCAGGGGAGGAATTAAGCCGCAGCCAACTGCCGGAAAAGGACCGTCTGCTCGCGGTGCTGCGCAGTGTCACCGGGCGCGTGCCCACAGAATTCTACCGCGAAGTAGTTATCTTCCATCTCACCGGCAACCCCCCACGCAACGGACTGCACGACCTGGAATACCGCCGACTCGGCACGCTGCGGCGACAATTGACACGATCGGTTCTGGAACGAGAAAAATAATCGCCCCGTCCTGCCCACGCGACCTGCCACGCAAGCAGACCAGCGGTCCTTTGGAAAATTATTCATCATTACGCAAGGCCAATACATAGCGATAGACTTCATCGCTCGGCACACCGAATTCTTTGGCAATAAACTTCACACTCTGCTTCGGGGTTTCAGCGCCAGCGGCCAACCGCTCTCGCAAGCTTTCCCGCCAGTTATCGGCAGAGACCACCACGGGCGCGGCGCCAAGCAACAGAACAATCTCGCCGCGGACCTTTTCCCGTGCGGAAAACTCTGTCAGCACCTCCCGCACCGGGCCACGTACCACTTCCTCATGAATTTTGGTCAGTTCGCGCACCACCACTACCTCGCACTCCGGACCGAGAATGTCGTGAAGGTCGGTCAAAGCCTTGAGCAGACGATGGGGAGTCTCATAGCAGACGGTGGTGCGTTGTTCGCCACGTAGCCCCTCCAGCACCTTGCTGCGGGCAGATGCCTTGGCAGGCAAAAAGCCGAGGAACTGAAAACTGTCGGTCGGCAAACCGGCAACCGACAATGCAGCAATGATCGCGGACGGGCCGGGCACCGCAGCAACAGGCAACCCCGCCGCGCGTACGGCGCTGATCAGACGGTAGCCGGGATCGGCAATCGTCGGCGTACCGGCATCGGAAATCAACGCGATCGATTTTCCCGCAGTGAGTTGATCGATAAGGTTGGCGGTTTTGTCGCGTTCGTTGTGTTCGTGGAAAGCGACCATGGTTGTAGTGATCGCGAAGTGGTTCAGCAGCTTGCGGCTGTGACGGGTATCTTCGGCGGCAATCAGATCGACCTCCTTGAGGATCCGCAGGGCACGCAGGGTGATATCTTCAAGATTGCCGATCGGCGTGGCAACAACGTAGAGGGTGCCGCTCATGACAGTTCGTTCAATTCCCGGAGCCACAAGTCCGCAACGGCGTCACTCGGCATGCGCCAGTCGCCGCGCGGCGACAACGCCACACTACCGATCTTCGGCCCGTCGGGGAGGCAGGAGCGTTTGAACTGCTGGCTGAAAAAACGCTGGTAGAAGATGCCTAACCAGTGCTTGAGCACCGCCGGCGGATAATCATCGCCGAACGCCTGCGCCGCGAGGAACAGCACCTTGCGCGGCGCAAACTGCATGCGCACCACCTGAAAAAGGAAAAAATCGTGCAGTTCGTAAGGCCCGACCGTCTCTTCAGTCTTCTGGGAAATCTCACCAGACGCGTTCGGGGGGAGCAATTCGGGAGACACCGGCGTCGCCGCGATATCGTACAGAATCGCGGCAATCGCGGCGGAAAATTCCGCCTCGGCACACCAGTCGATCAGATAGCGAACCAGTGTTTTCGGGACCCCGGCGTTGACCCCGTACATCGACATATGGTCGGCATTGTAGGTACACCAGCCAAGCGCCAGTTCCGACAGGTCACCGGTGCCGATGACAATCCCGCCACTCTGGTTGGCGATATCCATCAGAATCTGGGTGCGCTCGCGCGCCTGGGCATTTTCAAAAACAACATCATGCTTGTTGGGATCGTGGCCAATATCAGCAAAATGCTGGCTGACCGCCGGGCCGATCGGCACGGTGCGCAGGGTGACACCGAGCAGTTCAGCCAACTGTTCAGCGTTGTTCCGGGTCCGTTGTGTCGTCCCCGGACCGGGCATCGTCACCGCGACAATATCGTGCAGATCCTTGCCCAGTCGGGCAAACGATTTGACCGTCACCAGCAGCGCCAGGGTCGAATCAAGCCCTCCCGAAATTCCGATGACCGCACTGCGCGCCGCCGTATGGTCGAGCCGCCGGGAAAGCGCCGTCGTCTGGATAGCAAAGACATCGCGACAACGTTGCGCACGCTCGGTCACCCCCGCTGGAACGAACGGGGTGCGCGCCACAGCGCGTTCCAGTTGTCGGGCAGAATCGCCCCCCAAGTGCAGTGGCAGACGGCGAAAAACCGTGTCGCTGGTCGCGGCATCGGCAAAACTGTTATTGCGGCGGCGTTCGTTGTTGAGCCGCTCGACATCGATATCGGCAACCGTTAACTGGGCGGAGAATTCGAAACGCGCGCTTTCGTTGAGCAGCACCCCGTTCTCGGCAATCAGTGAATGTCCGGCGTAGACCAGATCGGTCGTCGATTCCCCCGCTCCGGCCGAAGCATAGAGATAGGCCGCCAGACAGCGCCCTGATTGAGAACGCACCAATTCGCGGCGATAGGCCTCTTTGCCAAGGGTTTCGGGGCTGGCGGAAAGGTTGATCAGCACGGTCGCTCCAGCGGCCGCCTGCGCGGCGCTGGGCGGAGTCACCGCCCAGAGATCTTCACAGATTTCTACCCCGACGGTGCAACCGGGGAGTTCAGCGGCAGTAAAGAGCAGGTCGGTGCCGCAGGGAACCGCGCAATCACCGGCCAGGATGGTCCTGTTGTGCAGCTCGCGCGCCGAGGAAAACCAGCGTTCTTCGTAAAACTCCTGGGTATTCGGAAGATACGTTTTCGGTACCGCGCCCAGCACTCGCCCCCCCGCCAGCACCACCGCGCAGTTGAACAGCCGCCCGTCCTGCACCAGCGGCGCACCGACCGCCAGCGCCGGGCCGCCGTCAGCAGTCACTGCCGCCAATTCAGTCAGTGCCGGGTGAACCGCCGCCAGCAGCGCGGTCTGATAAAAGAGATCGGCACAGGTGTAGCCGGTCAGGCACAACTCGGGGAAGACCACCAGACGGCAACCGTGCGCGCCGGCCTGGGCAGCCAGGGTCTTTAACGCGGCGACATTAAACGCAACATCGGCGACGCGCAGGGGGGGGGTTGCAACAGCAACGCGACAAAAGCCCAAAGAATTCAGCGAGGTCAACATACGACTCAGTCCTTGTCAAAAAAAGATGCGGATGGGATATGCGCATCAGCGTACCCAGAATAAAAGCACCGGAGATCATCAGGGCATGGCAAACGCGTCGGGGATGTGCTCGATAACCGGCGACGTGCCATAGCGGATGGCGATAACATCAAAACGCAGAGGCAGGCCACGCACCTTTTCCGCCACCAGATACCACTGCGCGGCGCGGATGATCTGCCGCTGTTTGCGTGGTCCGACCGCTTCCTGCGGGGTGCCGAAATAATTCCCGCGACGGGTCTTGACCTCGACAAAAATCAACGTGGCTTTGTCGCGCGCAATAATATCAACTTCCCCCACCGGGGTGCGATAATTGCGCACCACGATGCGCAATCCCTGTGCCTGCAACCACTGTGCAGCCTGATCTTCCCCCCACTGCCCGAGGGCCAGACGTGCCTCTGTCATGAGCCAGCCAGATGCTCGCGCACCCCGCGAAACGTTTTGCGGTGAATCGGGCAGGGGCCAAGTTCGGCAATCGCCGCCAGGTGCTGCTGACTGCCGTACCCTTTATGCTGAGCAAAACCATAGCCGGGAAAACGCCGGTCGTAGTTGACCATCAGTCGATCGCGCACCACTTTGGCAATCACCGAAGCCGCCGCGATCGACACGGATCGTGCATCCCCTTTTTTTAACGGCAGCTGCGGGATTGCCGTCGGCAGCCGTGATATCCCGTCGACGAGCAGATAATCCGGTGTGCAGCGCAGCCGCCCGACCGCCCTGACCATCGTGCGCAAGGTCGCTTGCAGGATATTGATGCGCTCAATCTCGTCGGGCCACCCCAGCGCCACCCCAACCGCGCGCGCCTGACGACGAATCTCCACAAACAGGCGTTCCCGTTCCCGTTCACTCAATTGTTTCGAATCGGTCAACCCCGGCAGTTCGAACCGGGCAGGCAGAATAACCGCCGCCACGGCCACCGGCCCGGCCAGCGGGCCCCGCCCGGCCTCATCGATCCCCGCAACACAGCGATACCCCTGGCGCAGTGCCTGGCTTTCAAAGTGCAGCATCGAGGGCGATTCGGTTGGGAAGAGAGGTAAAGTCATCGCGTAAAAAAACTTTCAACTGGATTTAACTGCCGGTTAATGTTATATAATGACGGATTTTTTGTCATAATCCAATTTTAAAAGGAGGAAACAGTCTATGTTATCCGGATTTTTTTCTGTACTGCTGGTCGTCTTTTATCTGATTTTCATGATTGACTGGAACGAGTTTCGCGCCGTGATGAAACAGGGTGGATGGGGGACGATCTGTATCTTTCTGCTGCTTGGTACGGCCATTGTCTATATTATCGCCTGTCCCGAGTCGGGAACCCACGCCGCAAACATGGCCCCGCATCACTGATTGATGGCGTCGCAAAAAGTCCGCCCTACTGCGTTACGCTGGTTTTTCAGGACCTCGACCTACCTGATGCAGGCCTTCACCCCTGAAAAACCACCAAGCCTTAATGGCGTCGCAAAAAGTCCGCCCTACTGTGTTACGCTGGTTTTTCAGGACCTCGACCTACCTGATGTAGGCCTTCGCCCCTGAAAAGCCACCAAGCCTTGGAGGACGAAATTTTTGCTTAGCCATCCTTTGAGTTTTTGCGAGAGCATCATCACTGATTAAAGATTGAAAATTTCTCCAGCTGATACAAGAAAAGCCCCGACGTCAACCGCCGGGGCTTTTCTATCAACAGACACGCACTATCACGCGTAACGCTTCTCGCGAATCCGCGCGGCCTTGCCCTGCAACTTGCGCAAGTAATAGAGCTTGGCGCGGCGTACGCGACCAATCGTCACCCGCTCAATCTTGTCGATCGCCGGTCCATGCAGGGGGAAGATCCGTTCGACGCCAACCCCGCCGGAAATCTTCCGGACCGTGAAGGACGAGCCGACGCCGGCGTTGACCCGCTTGATGCAAACCCCCTGAAAAACCTGAATCCGCTCTTTATCGCCTTCCACAATCCGCACATGAACCCGCAAGGTATCACCAGCTTTGAATGCCGTGATCCCTTTTTTCATCTGCTCCAGTTCCAAACTGTTGATGATATTCATCATATCCTCCTCTATTGCGATCCGTTTCGATGACTCGCTAACGCGTTGGTGATATTTACACTGTCTCTGCCGCGGGCGCTGCCAGCAAGCGATCAAGGATGATTGCCACGGCAGAGCGCACCGGTAAATGATTATAATCTCCACCCCCCTGTACCGGTTCCAGCACCGGCCAGTTGTGTGCGAAAAAGCTGTCGGCCAACCCCCAGCCGGTGCCGAACAACAGGAGCAACGGCTGCTGTTCACGCAATGCCCGACAGGCCTGAACGGAGAGACCGTCGGTACGCCGCGCCCCGGTCAAAACGGGCAGCGGTGCGGCGTGTGTCAACGCGGCAAAATCAGCCAGCGCCGCGGCAACATCGGCAACCACCCGAACCAGCGCCAACGCCTCGGCCCGATCCGGATTATAGCTTGCCCCGTACCCGGTTTGCCAATGCGCCAAAATACGCTCGACAACACGTACCTGCTCCGCTGCCGGGGTCACCAGATAATAACGGGCGACGCCATAAGTGCGGGCGGTGCGCGCGATATCATGGATATCCAGATTGGTCACCGCCGAGGTGATCACATCCCCGTGCTTATCGAGCACCGGATAATGGATCAATGCCAGCGCCAGCGGAGCGGCCATCAGCCATCCTCGCCTTCGCGCCGCACTTCAGCCAGCAGCTGTGCGTCGCTGGCACTCAAGACCGCGCTGTCGAGCAGTTCCGGACGCCGTTGCAATGTCCGGCGCAGCTGCTCCCGACGCCGCCAGCGGGCAATCTCGCCATGATTTCCCGAGAGCAAAATATCCGGCACCCGCTGACCGGCAAATTCGACCGGGCGCGTATAGTGCGGGAACTCCAGCAGGCCGTCACTGAACGAATCATCCGCCGCACTCCCGGTGCTGCCCAGCACCCCTGGTGCCAGCCTGGCCACCGCGTCGATCATTGTCATCGCCGCCAGTTCACCGCCAGTCAGGACAAAATCACCGAGTGAATATTCGGCATCGACCATCCCCCGGACGCGTTCGTCAAACCCCTCATAGCGACCGCAGACAAAGATCAAACCTGGCTCATCAGCAAGTCGTTCAGCTGCACGCTGGTCAAACGGACGCCCCTGGGGGGTCATCAGCAACACCGGCGCCGATCGATTCAGTTGGCGCAAATCAGACAACGCCCGGGCAACCGGCTCCGGCTTGATCACCATTCCGGCGCCGCCACCGTAGGGCGTGTCATCGGTCGTTTTATGTTTCCCGGTGGCCCAGTCACGCAGATTGTGGGTCACCAGCGCGATCAAGCGACGCTCAAGTGCTTTGCCGAGAATACTGTCAGCAAAGGGGGAAACAAACATCGCCGGGAAGAGGCTCAGGACATCAAAGCGCAGCAACGTCCGGCACCAGCCCGTCGGGCAAATCGACCCGCATGGTCTTTGCCTGGCGGTCGATATCACGCACAAATTGTTTCACCGCCGGGATCATGACTTCACCAAATGGCCCGTTCACGACATAGACATCATGCGCCGCAGTCGAAAAAAGCGCGTCGAGACGCCCGATTGTACCGCGACGGCGGTCGATAACGGTCAACCCCTCAAGATCGAACCAGTAATCTTCATCCTCGCCCGCTGGCGGCAGATCGGCATAAGGCATGAAAATCTCGCAACCAACCAGGCGCTGCGCCTCTTCCGGTTGCGCGGCTTCCTTGAAACGCAACAGAATATATTTTTTATGCAACAACGCACGCAACGGCACAAAACGTTCCTGCTTTGCGCCGGGGTGCGCCAACCAGAGCGCTGGTGCCGAGAGCATCATGGTCGAACCATCACTCTGCGGACGCACTTTCAGGTCGCCGCGCAGTCCATGAACTCCGACTACGACACCGACCTGAAATAATTCCTGTTTTGATTCGCCCATCATTCCATGATCTGCAGAGAAGCGCGTTTGCTTTCACGGGTGGCTTTGGCGTTCAGCAAGGTGCGCATCGCCTTGGCCGTGCGCCCCTGTTTGCCGATAATGCGCCCCATGTCTTCGCGTGCTGCGCCGAGCTTGACCAGCACCGAACCATCGGCACCCTGCTCCTGATCAACAACAACTGCAGCAGGGTTTTCCACCAGTGATCTGGCAATGAAGCCAATCATCTCTTTCATCTGGACCGTCCTTCAAAGTCAAACAATGAAGGGAACGAACCTTATGCTTGCGGCTGCTTGAATTTCGCCCAAATCCCGTTAGCGCGCAACAAACGCCGCACCGTATCGGTCGGCTGAGCACCTTTTTGCAGCCAGTCAAGTGTCCGTTCCTCGTTCAGGGTCACCATCGGGGGTTCGGGTTTGGGGTCGTACTGCCCCAGGTTTTCAATAAAACGACCGTCGCGGGGAAACCGCTCGTCGGCAACCACAACCTGATAGAACGGTCTTTTCTTGGCGCCGCCACGGGCGAGTCTGATTTTAACTGACATCTTTTCGTGCCTCCTGATCTGAGAGCCTCACGCTCTATACTGCGAAATACTTTCATGCATTCGTAATTAAATGGTTAAACAAAGATATGATTGTTACCATATCACCTGTCCGGGGTAAAGAAATAAAGTGCCCGAACCGGTCATCCTGACTAAAAGGGGAGGGAGCCGCCCGAGCCGAACATGCCGCGTATCCCTTTGGGCCCCATCTTCTGTAATTTTTTCATCATCTTTTGCGCTTCAGTAAATTTTTTCAACAATTGATTGACGTCCTGCACCCGGGTCCCGCTGCCGTTGGCGATGCGCAGCCGCCGTGAGCCGTTGAGAATCCGGTGGTCGCGACGTTCGCGAACCGTCATCGAATTGATAATCGCTTCAATTTTTTTGAGCTCCTGGTCAGGCAACTGCATATCACCGGCCTGCTTGAGGGCTTTTCCCGCCCCCGGAATCATTTTCAACAGCGATTCCATCGAACCCATTTTTTTCACCGTGCGCAGCTGATCACGAAACATTTCGAGGGTCAACCCCTCCTTGCGCAAGCGTTGTTCCAGCGCCGCTGCTTCGCCCTGATCAAACGCGGCCTCCGCCTTCTCGATCAGCGACAGGACATCGCCCATGCCGAGAATCCGCTGGGCCATGCGATCCGCATGGAAGGTTTCAAGAGCGTCGAGCTTCTCTCCCATGCCGATCAGCTTGATCGGCTTGCCGGTCACCGCGCGAATCGACAACGCCGCACCGCCACGCGCATCGCCGTCGAGCTTGGTCAGCACCACCCCGGTCAACGACAGCCGCTCGTCGAAGCTCTGCGCCACATTCACCGCATCCTGCCCGGTCATGGCATCTGCAACCAGCAGGATCTCGCGCGGGTCGAGCGCCGCCTTGATGCGCCCGAGCTCCCCCATCAACGCATCGTCGATGTGCAGCCGACCGGCAGTATCGAGCAATAATGTATCGAAACCGTGCAACCCGGCATAACGCGCCGCAGCGGTACAGATCCGCACCGGGTCGCTTTCACCCCCGGCATCATAGACCGCAATATCGAGCTGACGGCCAAGGGTGTTGAGCTGTTCAATCGCCGCCGGGCGATAAACATCCGCCGGAACCATCAACGGGTTGCGCTTCTCGCGGCGCAGCTTAAGCGCCAGTTTGCCGCAGGTGGTGGTTTTCCCCGCCCCCTGCAAACCGCACAGCATCACCGCAACCGGCGGTCGTGCGGCAAAATCGAGGCGATTGTCGAGCCCCTCGCCCATCAGCAGGGCCAGCTCCTCGCGCACCACCTTGACCACCTGTTGCGCCGGGGTCAGGCTCTTCAGCACCTCCTGCCCCACCGCCCGCTCACGCACCGCGGCAATGAAATCCTTGACCACCCGGAAATTGACATCGGCTTCGAGCAGCGCCAGCCGCACTTCCCGCAGCGCCTCCTGAATATTTTCCTCACTCAGGTGGCCGCGACCACGCAGCTTCTTAAAGACTCCATCGAGCTTTTCAGAAAGATTGTCAAACATGGTGAAACGTCACGCTCTCCCTTGGTTTTGCGAATTACGCAATATAGATGAGGGTCAAATAGCTGTCAAGGGAAAACGCGGGACGACACTCAAGCTGCGGTCACTGCAAGATACTTGCGCTGCGCATACTGATAACACTCAGCAGGGCACAGCCCGGCTTCGCGCAGCGCCTCCTTGACACGCGCGGCCTCAAGCGGCGTATAACGAATGGCCAGCCCGCAATCGGATGACAGTTGACGCGGCACCGGAATCAGCAGGATATCGATCTTTGCGCGTTTGAGAATCTTTTCCGCCTGCATCACCCGATGCATCGAATGAAAAATAATGACAAAATCTTTATCGCGAACCATATTACCACCCCCCGGCACTCGACCGGAAAAAGCATTTCCGATGACCACACTATCCGCCATATCAGATTGACAGATGACGAATGATCATTGTACCCTGACGCTCTGTTTTATAAATTTAAATCGTATCTGACTGGTCGTATTTTTTGGATTTTACACATTATATGCCCCTGACCGCCTTACTCGGCTTCGCATTTATTGCCAACCTGCCGCTCGGCTATCTGCGCCACGACACCCCAAAATATTCGTGGCGCTGGTTCCTGTATATTCATCTGTCGATCCCCTTCATCATTGCCTTGCGCCTTTATTTCGGGTTTACCTGGAACATCATCCCCGTGACCGTGGCCATGGCCGTGGCCGGGCAGATTATCGGCAGCCGCTGCAAGAAACCGTGAATACGTCAGCGAACGACGGCGAGACACGCCGCTCTCATACCCCTACCGGCATCAGCGAGGTGCTGAACAATTTTTTCGCTCCCCCTGAGCGACAGAAAAAACTGCGCGCTTACCGCCTGTGGCAATTCTGGCATGACGTTGTCGGCCCGCAGATCGCCACCCATGCCCACCCGCTGCGCATCCGCGACGCCATTCTTGAGGTCCGGGTTGACCAGCCGGTATGGATGCAGCAGCTGCAACTGCTCAAACCGCAAATTCTCAAGCGTCTCAACGACCGCCTCGGCGAACAACTGATTGACGACCTGTTCTTCCGCCGCGGGCAGGTTACCCCCCCCGTCAGCCCGCCACCGCCCAAACCGCCGCTGGCGCAATTAACCGCCACCGAACGCGAACACGTTACAGACACCGTGGCCGCCCTGGCAGACGATGACCTGCGCGAAGAGCTTGGCAAGCTGCTGGAACTGCAGATGAGACTCGCAAAAAGTCGTAAAACTTCAGACTGACCAGGCAAACGCGCGGATAATGTTTTCCAGTTGTCAGCGCTGTTCATTTGTCTTATTGTTAACATCGTACAAGATATTTACAGCTCTTTGCTCTTTGCTCTTTGCTCTTTGCTCTTTGCTCTTTGCTCTTTGCTCTTTGCTCTTTGCTCTTTGCTCTTTGCTCTTTGCTCTTTGCTCTTTGCTCTTTGCTCTTTGCTCCTGTCGCCAAATTCGACAGCTTTAAAAACCTTTTCAACCGGCAAGAGAAATTTATGGTCACTCAGCAAGCCTTGCAATCAGCCATCTTGACACTCGCTGAATCATTCCAACCCGAAAAAATCATTCTTTTCGGTTCTCAGGCCCGCAACGATGCTGACCAGCACAGCGATGTCGACCTTTTGATTATCACCGAAGTACATGGAAGTCGCCGTGACCTGATGGTAAAAATGGATCGCGCACTTCGCGGCAGCGGTTTTGCACGCGACATTGTCATTCTTACTCCTGAAGAATTCGAGCGCGACAAGGACATCTCGGGAACCGTCGCCAGACCAGCGTGGCAAGAGGGGAAAATTCTCTATGTCCGCCACTGACCACGACATCTGCAACAAAGTCCGTCAATGGATTGAATACGGTGACGAGGACCTGCTCCTGGCCCGTCACGGTCTCCACATGGAATCTTCCGTCCCCTATCGTCTCATTGCCTATCATGCCCAACAGTGTGCCGAAAAATATCTGAAAGCCTATCTGGTCCTGCACTCAATAGATTTTCCCTTCACCCACAATCTTGGTCGTCTCATTGAACTTGCCCAGCAAAAAAGAGGCTGGGCGGACACCCTGACAGAAGCCGAAACACTCACCCCCTATGCCATCACAACGCGTTATCCGGGAGTAGACGAACCAGTCAGCGCTACTGAAGCACGTCACGCCATTGCCATTGCCGAGCAAACTCGCGAGCTTGTAAAACAGGCTTTAACCGAGGAGGGCTTCACGCCTTCACCATAGGGTGCCCGATCCATTCAAGGTCCTTGCTGTCATCTACCGTGAAAAGCGCAACTGCCTCTCGACATAATCCAGCGCGCGTTTCGCTTCCGGATTAAACCGGTTTTGCGCCGCCTTGCGCAACAACGGCAGCGCCAGTCGCGGCTGCCGCTGTTCGATATAAACCATACCGAGAAAGCCGAGGGCATACGATGATTCCGGACTGACCTTGACCGCCTGACTCCAGAGCGTCAACGGGGAACGCCAGACCATATTCTGCTGCCAGGTCAGCGTTGCCAGAAGCAGGACAACTGCCGACAGCAGTATCGTCAACGGACGCGACCACCGCTTCCACAGCATCCCCACGGAGATCCCGACCACGATGAACACCCCGGCCAGTGGCGCATACAGATAACGATCCGCCAGCAGATAACTCAGCGGCCACAACCCCGAGGTGGGCAACCACAGCAGCCCGAACCACAGCAACCCGAAACATGCACCGCGCAGATGGCGAAAAGTCCACCACAGGGCGGTGGCATACCCGGCAAAAAAGACCAGCGCCGCGCCAATCAGCCCAACGGTCCACCCGTCAGGCACAGCAAGATCATACTCCACCGCCAGCCCGGTCGGAATCACCATTTTTTGCAGCATCAACAGCAGCGCCTTGAAAATTGTCGCCAGATAAACCGGCTCCCCCCCATCCCCAAGGTACCCCAACTTAGCCAAGATACCCCGGATCTCCCACTGGCGCTGCTGCAGCAAACGCTCGATCAGCGGCCAGCGCAGCACCCCCGCAACAGCGATCGCCGTCACCGTCGCCACACCCAGCAAGCGCGGAAAACGTAACAGCAAACGGGCCTCCCGCGGGACAAAAAGCGCCTCGTAGGCGAGGAACAACGGCCAGATCATCACCGTGTTCTGTTTGCCGTAATACGCCGTGACGGCCAACGCCACCGCACAGCCAAACCATCCCCAGCGCCGCCACCGATCCCGATCCCGAAAGACCTCAACGTAGGCGAGCAGCGCCAGCAAGGCACAAGCCAGCGCCAGGCTGTCCTTGCGATGCGAAATATTGGCCACCACCTCCACCGCCAGCGGATGCGCCAGAAAAAGCAGGGCCGCACACCAGGCGGCAAAGCGGTTGCCCCCCAGGCGCAAGGTCAGGATAAAAAGCAGCACGGCGTTCAGACCATGCCAGAAGATACTCTGCACATGATACCCCGCCGGGTTCAGTCCAAAAAACTGATAGTCGAGCATAAAGCTCAACTCGCGTAGCGGCCGACCAGGATAGCTGTCTGTGAAAAACTCCGGCCACGAGCGAATATCGGGGTTCTGCACCAGCACCACGATATCGTCATAGGTCCACTGGTGACCAAAAGAGCGGGCATACAAAACAAAACCGCCCAGCAGCAACAGCACCGCGGCGCTCAGGATTGAATGCCGTGCGCACCAGCTCAGAAATTTTTTCCCGCGCCTCCCGTCATCCATGACCGCCCCCTTCTGCTCCCGGCACCCCGGCAACCGCTTCATTCATTCGATAAATCCTCAGCACTTCCTGTGAGTGCGTATTCTTTTCGTAGTAAAGAATTGTCAATTCAAATTACGCATATTTTACAGGATGCGGATAAACACTGAAAAAACGCATCAGGTGTCTGAGCACCCCTGACAATTTTTTATGCTCCTGTGTTCCTGCCTTAATCAGCGCAAATCATGAAAACCAGCGTTTTGTTAAAGCATTTGATCTATCTGAGCAGTGTCCCGCATTTCAACAAATTAAATACACAAAATTAAATACACGTTGTCAGACAACAAGTATTGAGCTAGTATGATGTTGATTTACATGTATAGCAAAGGAGGCTCTCATGCTTGCCCTTCGATTACCTGAAGATATCGAACGTCGTCTGGAAGCACTGGCAAAACGATCAGGCCGCTCAAAATCATTTTATGCCCGCGAAGCCATTCTTGAACATCTGGATGATCTGGAAGCAGCCTACCTCTCCGACGAGATCCTGAAACGCGTCGAATCGGGGAAGGAACGAACCCACACCCTTGAAGACCTGGAGCGAGAGCTTGGTTTGGCGGATTGAAATTACCAATACTGCCAAAAAGCAGTTAACCAAGCTTGACCATCAAATCCAGACAGAAATTGTCCGCTACTTGCGAGAGAGAATCAGCACCGAGGACGATCCGCGCCGTTATGGTGCGCCCCTAAGGAAAGAACTGACAGGCCGCTGGAAGTATCGCGTCGGTGCCTATCGCCTGATCTGCGAGATTCAAGACAAAAACATTCTCGTTCTGGTTCTGATGGTTGGACACCGTAGCAAGGCTTATGGTAAAGCATAAGCCAAGCGGAAACATCCGCTACTCTACACTGTCTGCGCAAAGCAACCGACCACACACCGGTGTCAACCAGAACCATCATGAGCGCCGACGCTGCTCTTTATAGTCGTAATCGGGGTCAAACTCGACCCGATGAAACAGCCCGACCATGTCCAGCTGCTGGCGACGCAGAATATATTCCTCCAGGGCCTCCGTTACCACCGCTTTTTTAGTCTTGTGCCGCCCGATCTGCCAGGCTCGTTCAATCAATTTGTCATCGATGAGGTCGATGGCGGTCAGCAGCGAGCTGATTACGACGCGCCTTTCCCACGCTTTTTCTTGACCGTGTGCTTGAATTTCAGAACCGCGAAGTTCAGTTCTATCGAAGTTTCGGCTTCATTGCTCTGCAGGTCATCGTCGAGAATCTCGGCAATCAGTTCACCGCTTCTTTGCATCAACGATTGCTGCCTGTTTTTTGCCGGAGACTCCGAGAGTTGTTTGATATTGCGCGAAAGTTCGCGAAGCTTTGCATAAGTTTCAATAATGGCGACGGTTGCCTGCGTTGCCACCGGCCCCTTGAGAACGGTGGCCAGCATGTAGAGCCCCTTTTCGGTGAAGGCCTTGGGAATCGTTCTGGTTTTGGCGAAATTTGCGGTCGAAAGTTTCGACCGCAAATCCTCAAACTCCTTCTCACTCAATTCAAACAGGTAGCCGGGCTGAAACTTTTCGGGGTTATTTTTAACAGCTTCGTTCACTCTCTTGGTCTCGACTCCGTAGATTTTTGCAAGATCGCAGTCCAGAAGAACTCGTTGCCCACGGATTTCAAGAACCATACTCTCGACTTCTTCAGACTTGATAAAATGTGACATTTCATCTCCCTCCGATTGGGTTTTAAAATAGCTGTTCAGTTTTCAGCAGGACAAACTGTCGGGCGACTCGCCTTTTACACTCGCGCCAGGAATCGCCTGAAACTGATCATTATCCAGATGCCGCCCCATTGGCAAATTCAGCGCCTCTTACACGTTGGGGACCAGCACCAGTCGCGCCCCTGTTCCCCATTAGCCAGCTCAGTCATAGCGGCAAAACCCTCTTCAGCTGAAGCAGTGGAGACAAATCATTTCGGGTGACAAGCGCGGTGCTGTTTCGTGCATCAATAGCGTCACAGTCACCATCTTTTTCAAGGCGCAGGCGGTGAGTTTTGGCACGATGCGTGCCAAAAAAGATTTAAGAGACCCCCGGCAAAACTGGAGGGGGCTCTCGTACTAACGCGGCTGACGGCAAATAAATTGATTTCGTAATTGTCCATATGTAGTTTGAGCAACAGCCCGTGACCACACCACCTACTCACTCAGTATTTCAGCCCCAGAAGGCGCCTAGCAATCGATTGCATTGGAATTTTCCAGTTCCCGTGTATCACGCGACGAACACCCTCCCCCAGAAAACGCAATCCATTTAATATCTCATAATGACTGAGTGCTCGATATGATTCCGAAAAATAAACTTCAGCAATTTTGTCGAGAGCAAGATGCCTGAAATTGCTATAGGTTTCTGCAATTATGTTCAAAGTCATGATCTTGTCTTTCAGCATTCTTTGACGGTCTTTAGTTATATTGCTTCTAGTCATGCGGTGACGGCCGAACACACCATCGATATGGCCAATAATACCATTTTGATTTTCTACGATCTCAAACCAATAGAGCCAGTCTGAAGCCAGCGGGATTCTTCCGTCAAAAACTACAGGTAGAGACGGTCGGCGAATCATTACAGAAACAGCGTCGAAAAAGCACCCGTACCGCAGTATAAGCTCCGCAGTGCCAGCATGGAAACGATACCGATCGGAGGTCTTGTACAATACCCCGGAAAAAACATCAAACACTTCTGTGTCGTGGTAACATAAAACCCGCCTATCGTTCTCTTCCAGCCACTCGACCTGCTTCGTGATTTTTCCAGGAAGGACAAGATCATCGCCGCCGAGAAAAGCGATATACTTTCCTTGGCAAACGGCCAGTCCGCAGTTGCAATTCCCAGTTATCCCCAAGTTGACGCCTCCGAGAACCGGTACGATCAGTTCAGGATATTTCTGTGCATAGTCGTGAATGATTTGCGCCGTACCGTCGCGCGAGGCATCGTCGGCTACGACGATTTCAAGATTGCCATCATCTTGGGCAATCGCACTTTCCAAGGTTTCGCCAATGTACTCTGCCTGATTGTATGTGACAATCAGGATCGAAACCAGTGGGCACGTCACAATCCGCCTTCCCACTTTATCAGACATGAGCACCTCGCATTCTCCTGATAAGCGTCCACAACACCGGAGCCGTGGAAACCGTTATCAGCATCGCGGTTTTTGTCAAATCGACGGTTGTGTCATCCCAGCAAACAACGGAAGCGATCAGAACCAGCAGCAAACCGAGCGACAAAGTAACATAAATGCTTGGCGACAAGACCACATCAAATCTGATCCTGACGTAATAAATATTGAATATAAAATAAGCAAAATAAAGCACCGAAAAAATTAGCCCAAGCAGTTCTATCTCACTGAAATGAAGAACTATGACGAAAGACAGCACAAAAAAGAGCAGGCTCCACACAACCTCCGACAGGAAGAAAGTCTTCATATCGGCGTAAGCCACCATCGAAGTCGACAGCACCCAGCTTGTCACCTTAAAATAATCACCGATTAGCATCCACCGCAACATCTTCAGAGCAGGGGAAAATTCATTCGTATAGAGCAGGGAAACTATAAACGGTCTGAGCGCGACCACGGAGACAATCAGCGGCACCGACAAGCCGATCGATACCAGCATCATTTTCCGGATCAGGTCATTCCGACCGCCCGTATCGGACAAAGCGCTCAGGTTTGGGAGATAATAGGCGTTGAAAGAGGTAAGTATGACCATCAAGTACATCGTGCTGATTGTCCATGCGACATCGAATATCCCAGCGCCGGACAGGCCGACATGATGGACGATTACCGCACGCACGGCCAAGATTGATCCAGCTCCGGCCAGTCCCGTGATCAGGGTCACGCTGCCGATCCGGAAGAAATGGCGTTTTGAAGCAGGATCGTAGCGGCAGGATTCACCGCCGAACAGGTGCAGCCAACGCCCGTGCCAGACCATCAAAAGTGCGTACACGGCACCAGCAGCCAACCCTGCGCTCAACAAGGCAACAAATGCGACTCCGTGGCCAGCAGCCACCAACCTGGCTGCCGGAAATACCAACGCCAGCGTTACTGCGACAATGGTCACATCAACGACGGCCAACCTGCCGATGGCCCGAAAACCGTTAAGGATCCCCTTCAAAAAGACGACCGCTCCACCAATAACTGCCGGAACAGCCAGCCAGCGCACCATCGTGACCGTCTGTTGTTCCTGGGTACCGATGATCAGGACTGCCAGTTGCGGGGCAAAGCAGACAAAGATCGCGGAGACCGCCACCGCGCCCACGATAAAGAAGATCAGCGCGTTAAAGGCATAAAGCCCCCGCTCCTCCTCATTCCGGCTGGCCAACCCCTGGATCAGCGCCGTCTCTCCCCCGAAACTGACCAAGGTCGTAGCTGTCTTTTGCGCCTGCCTCAGTAAAGAGAACAAGCCGACTCCAGATGGGCCCAGCATGACGGCAATGATCTTCATGGCCACGGCTCCGAAGATCAGATTCGCCACCATACCGACGCTGGATTTACCGATCGACTTCAGCATTCTACTCATCAGGCGCCCGCTTTGACCACTTCGATGACTCGGTCGGCAACGGCAAGTGAGAGGTGGGGGCCCATTGGCAAACTCAGGACTGTGGCAGCCAATTGTTCCGCCACAGGGAATTGATCGGGGCGAAACTCTTTAGCATAAGCTTCACTCAAGTGTGGTGGGATCGGATAATGGATCATCGTCTGGATGCCATTAGAGTTAAGGTATTTTTGAAGAGCATCCCGCTTGCAACTCTGCACAACAAAGAGATGCCAAACAGGCTTGGTCGCAGTCGTAACATGCGGAAGGGACAGGCCTGGGAGCCCTTCCAGCTCTGTCAAATAGCGCCTCGCGATTTCACCTCGCCGTTGATTCCATTCGTCAAGGTGGTTCAACTTCACCCGGAGGAATGCTGCCTGTAGCTCATCAAGTCGCGAATTGTAACCCTTGATTTCGTTATAGTACTTCACTTTCGAGCCGTAATTGCGTAGGGTGCGAACCCGTTCAGCCAGCGTGTCATCATTGGTGGTGATTGCCCCTCCATCGCCGAACGCCCCGAGGTTCTTACCAGGATAGAAGCTGAACCCCGCCGCGTCGCCGAGGTTGCCGGTGCGACAGCCATTATACCGTGCACCATGGGCCTGGGCCGCATCCTCAATCACTTTGAGACGATGATGGGACGCAATCGCATTGATTGCATCCATCGCTGCTGGCTGACCATATAGGTGTACTGCGATGATCGCCTTGGTCTGAGGGGTAATTGCTGCTTCCAGGAAACGCGGATCAAGATTGCAAGTCGTAAGGTCTGGTTCTACCGGTACCGGAGTGGCCCCCGCGTAACTCACAGCCAGCCAAGTTGCAATGTAGGTATTGGTCGGAACGATCACCTCATCACCACGACCGATATCGTACCCGCGCAAGATCAGATGCAGTGCATCGAGGCCATTACCGACCCCGATGCAGAATTTCGTGCCGCAGTAGGCAGCAAATTCGTCCTCAAAAGCCTCGACTTCCTGGCCAAGAACATACCAGCCCGACTCCATCACCCGTTGGTGCGCGGCATCGAGTTCTGTCTGCAGTTCCGCGTAGGTGCCCTTCAAGTCGAGGAAGGGGACGTTCATCGTTTCACCTCGACAGCTGTCAGAAATTCCTGATAATCCCGTAAATAGTCGGACTCTTCGTAATAATTTGAGGCCAGGACCATGCTGACGGAGCCAGAAGAGAAGTTATCGAGTTCGCGCCAGATCATCGGGCAGACATAGAGTCCATAGTAGGAGCGGTTCAGGTGAAAACGTTTTTTATTGTTCCCGTCATCCAGTACCACATCAAAGCTCCCTGACATGGCGATGATGAGTTGATGTAGATCTTTATGGGCATGACCGCCGCGTTCGGCACCGCCGGGGACGTCATAAAGATAGTAAACCCGCTGAATGGCAAAGGGGACATGTCGACCGGCCTCAATGAAGGTCAGGTTGCCGCGTGGATCGGTAATTTTCGGAAGCTCTATAGCTTTGCATTTTTCTATACCCACAACTAGCTCCTAATCGTTCTCTCATTAACTAACAATATTTTGAGAATACTGATATTAACTGCATAAGCCTTGGTCGGCATGTTTTCCTGTATTCATCTTCGAGCAACGACACTGCAACTGTATTTTTGTAGACGCCGTCATAATTATAATGGTCACGTAACAAACCATCTTTTTTATAACCAAGATAGTAACGAGTTCTTAACATGCCATCATTCTCTTCCATGACATCGCCATATATTTTATGCATTTTCAAAATATCAAAAGCATAATCACAAAGGAGAAGATCCGCCTCAAAAGCGACAGGTGCATTCGCGACCCACCCTTCATCGCCAATGAGCAGTCTCCCCATCTGGACAGACTTATGGGTATCATTTATGTCGAGCAAAGCAATCATACCGACAGGTTTATCTTTATATTCTATTATGAAGTTAAGCTCATCGGTTTTAAGCTTTGCATTAATCCATGCTCGCTGTTCATCAATAGTATTTGAGCCCCGCTGCAGTAATTTCGCACGATCACTGTGCCTCCAGGCGAAAGTCATATTGGCATCATTTTCAGTTATTGGCCGAAGAGTTACTAGTTTCCCCTTGAGTATCATAATAGTGTCCTCAGATATAGTGACTCAAAAAATGTGCGGGGTCTGATCTCTGCCAACCATCGCCTAATCGCCTGTTATTCTTGTTGTAATGTCTCTTTACGTATTTTCTTGAATCTTTGATTGCGGTGCTCAGAATCATTCACTATTTCATATTTAACCGGGACTTTGTACCTTGCCATTCTTTCCATACAAAACTTACGCAGCCGCTCGACCAATGAAAATTGTTCCTCGGGTTCATACAGGGAGATCCTGGCTTTAACGACATACCCCATAACCGGATGAGGAACACCAAAAACCGTGACATCTTGAATATTGTCAGCCTGTAGCAGGACATTCTCTATCTCGGAGGGGAAGACCTTTTGCCCTCCAACATTGATCATCTCCGATTTACGGCCAAGAATGCGCATGTAATCACCACGCACCTCGACGTGATCTCCGGTACACATCCATCCATCAGCATCGAAGGGGGTTGGCGCGTTCAGATAACCGACCATATTGGCTTCAGATCTGATCCAGAGGATATCGTCCACAATCTTCGTTTCAAACCCGGTGCCGCCGATTTGCACCCAGACAGAGTCATCCCCTTCAGATTTTGATCGCAACACACCGAGTTCCGACAATCCGTAGGTCTGTTTGATCTGAGCGTTAGGGAAGATCTCTTTCGCCAGATTAAGCGTGGTTGCCGGCATAACTTCAGTACCGTAGGTAATCAGCTTGATCGAAGACAGGTCGTATTGCCTGTAACAGCGCGAGGCGATCAAGAGATTGATAAAAGTAGGGGTCACAGGGAGGAGGGTGGCACGAGATTGTTCAATAACGCGGCAGACCGTTTCCGGATTTCGATCCGGCAAACAGATACCGGTTCCGCTGTAGGCAAAGGTGGAGAGCAGAGTATTGAATCCGCCGAAATGATCCATCATCAAGAAGAGCAGGGTTCGCCATCCACGTCGTTCGTCAACAAACTTGTGCATGACCCGTTCGCAATCCTGCAATATACCTTTAGGTTTGCCGGTGGAACCTGAGGTGAATACGATCAAACCGGGCACTTCCCTCTCACTAAAAGTTTTTACCAGATTATTCTGAGCAGGGTTAGGGCAGGTCTCAAACGTCCAGGTGTCATCCGTTCCGAACCGGAATAAACACGTGACTCCAGCAAGTTTAATAAACTCAGGCAATTCATGTTCAATAGCAGATGTAAAAGGCACAAGGATGGCTTTAGCCTTCATAAGTGAAAAAATAAGGGCACACACCTGCGGAGAATACTCTCCAAGAAACCCGCAGACAACACCAGCTGACACACCATACTCGCGAAGCCGGGTATCCCACATTTCGATCATCGCCGAAAATTCGTGATAAGTGTATTCTCGTCCTTGCCAATGAAGAGCAGGGGAAGCAACCTTAGCGCTCATCCGGTTGATTATTGTTTCAATTGCAGCCATGCATCATCCCCAGAAGTTAAACCTTCATCAACAGCGATCCCCAAGAGAGCCCAACACCAAAACCGGACATAAGAATCAAATTCCCTGGTTGAATTCGCCCCTCGGCCATTGCGTTCTTGAGTGCGACCGGTAATGACGCAGAAACGAGATTTCCGGTTTGGGAAAGGTTCATATACACTTTGCTTTCATTCAACCGCAAGGATTTGGTTAAAGCCTCAAGGGTCATTTTGCTCGCCTGATGGAAAACAAATTGATCAATATCCTCAGCAGAGAGACCATGCTTTTCCATCAAACTCCGAATTTGCTTAGGCACCGTGGACTGAATGAAACTCCAAACCGCCATGCCGTCCATGTGAATATCGTTGGCAGTGCGGATGTTGCCGCTTCCATCGATTTCAACAGCTGGATTAACGACCTTCGAAAGTCGGCACCCTCCCGCGGGGATATAAAACTTGCGGTGGTTCTTGCCAGAGGTCGCTAGCATTACATCGACAATTCCATCTTCTGCATCGCTGGCAGTAATGAGTGAGACAGCAGCCCCGTCGCCAAAGAGCACCCGTGCTGAACGATCTCCAGAATTGATATAACGCGAATAGGTGTCCCCTGTGGCCAGCAAGACCTTTGTGGCGGTTCCTGCCAAAATAAGCGCCCGTGCTATTGCCAATCCATAAACGTAACCGGAACATGCTAAGTTGTAATCGAATGCCAACACATTTTCATTCAGATTCAAGTATTCATGCAACAGAAAGGCATTGGACGGCATGACATAATCGGGAGTTTGGGTACAAAATATGATTGCATCTATCTCCGTTTTGTCATGACGTCCATCCTGAAATAGTTTGTTACAGGCCCGTGCAGCTAGGTCAAAAGAAGTTTCACCCTCTTTTGCAATATGCCTCTGTAACACACCTGACTTTATTTCTACATTCCGCATATCCCAATTTGGATTTTCATTATGTAGATCGTTATTCGTAACAACGTTTTCTGGCAGTACATATTCAATGTCAAGAATTTTTACATTCATCACTGAAACAACTCCTTCTGTTTTTCGGCGTTACATATGGATAAACTGGTTATGCTGAGGGGGAGATATGAACACTTGATTCCACCATTCTTTAGCGTCCTTCACTCTCCATGGCTTACCGTGACCAGGGAAAATTACTGTCTTGTCAGGGAGTTCAGCAAACAGACTATTAATGGAGTCATTTAGCGCTGGCAAACTGCTGCCCGGCAAATCAGTCCGCCCAATATATTGATAAATTATTGTGTCACCTGTAAAAACAAAACCAGATTCCTCAAAAAAATAACAGGTACTCCCTTTTGTGTGACCAGGGGTGTGAAGTGACCGTAGATTTAAACCTTTATGGCTTATGATAAGCTCTTCAAACGCCTGAAAACGAGAGATAGCCCCCATTTTTTTCTTTGCAAAAGACATTGCATACATAGGGGCCTGCATTAAAAGTCGAATGTCCTGTTTGTGCAGCTCACATGCCAGACCATAGTGATCCGAAAGTTGCGACACCGCACCAACATGATCATGATGAGGGTGAGTCAACAGAATATGCGTCAATGTCCCATTAACGGCTGAAATGTGCTCGATAATAAGATCAGCCCTATCGCCCGGATCGATAACTATCGTGTTGGTCGATGCTTTATCGGTGACGATATAGGCGTTCTGTTTCCAATGCTCTCCGGTGACAAGACAGGAAATACGACAGCCGCCATATTCATGTTCTACGAAAAATGGTGGAACGATTAGCATACCAATCCCATATGAATAACCTGTCCGGTTATGCAACGACTCTCAGGTGCAGAGAAAAAAGATACAATATTGCATACTTCTTCAACTGTTACAGCGCGCCTAATAGTCAACTTATTTAAGACCCTCTGGACTATTTCATCGCCGAGTGCATCAACCGCATCAGTCATTAAAATAGATGGCGCTATAACATTGCATGTAATTCCAGCAGGTGCCAACTCTTTTGCCATAATTTTTGTCATCTCTACTATTGCTGATTTTGATGCAGAATAGGCAGAAGTACCTTCTTCATGGAGGCCAACAGCCATAGAAGATGTCGTAATAATTCTACCTGAGCGCTGAAGCAACATGACTTTTGATACTTCACGACAAACATAGTAGCTACCAGCAAGATTAACCTTCAACAAATCCATAAGAACCGTACCAGAAGTCATCGTCATTAAAAGATTTGCCGGTGCATGGCCAGCGTTACACACCAACACATCAACTCGCTTAAATCTATTTTTTACAGCCCTGACCCAACTCCGCGTCTGTCCTTCTTCACCAATGTCAACAAGGGAATGAAAATAATTTTCATCCTCAATCGTAGCGTTACCACGACTGCAACCGGCCACATTAAAGCCGTGCGCAAGAAAGTACTTGGCCATTCCATGACCAATACCTTTACGTGTGCCCGTTATTACCATAACTGGACGCTCTGTTTGCACCTTATTGTTCCGTTTCTTGCGTCAATGTAACAATGAACCTAGCCAAAGTTTCGACATTAAGAAACGATTTATCTTCGTTAAACGAATGAATATCATCGAGAATGAGATATATTTCTTTGCCGATCGCAGCCGACAAACGTTCCTCCAACTCTGAAATAAAACTAACGAAACCGAGAGAATCAAGCTCGGATCCCATCCCCAAAATAACGGCTTCGGCAACAAGATCCATTGAATCAGGGATAACACCAGAACGTTGCAAACTTTTCAAAGAGTCACTAATCAGCTCGTAGGTATTTCCGTAGGTCATAAATCCATCCTTTAATTGAATTTAGTTTATCTCGTACGCTTTCGTTCAAAAAAGTACGGTAGGTATCTGTATATTGACAGCCGCCTCTTGATTTAAAGCATCAAATGCGTCAGTTATCCCAGCTTGCACATGTACTCGTCATCCAGTC